>CANQHK010000134.1 GCA_947623645.1 uncultured Bacilli bacterium | reverse complement strand
TTGAAAACCTTATATTCAATGTCATTCCTTTTTCTAATTTCTAGTTTACGTCAAATTTTTATGCGATTGCCTTAAAAAAAGTATTTTGAATTTTTAGAAGAAACTCTTTTCTTTTCCCCTAATTTTAGGTACAATAGTAATAAAGATGAGGGAAAAACATGAAGGAAGCATTAAAAGATAAAGTAAAATATTTATTAAGTTATCAATTACAAACCAATAATCCAAATTATCGTGCACTAGTTGAAAATATATTTTATGAGTTTATAGAAAATATGGAAAAAATTTATAATGAAGATCATAATGCCCTTGCTTCTTATTATACATATCTTTTAAATAGACTCAATCAAAATATTAAATCGATTATTATCCCAGCCAAAGAATTTCGCTATCATCCCTTAGGTTTTCTTGAATTTAGTACCAATTTAACCAATCAAATTACGCCTTATGTTAAAAGTAAAATCCCAATTAATCATGAATTAAAAGAAAAAATCTTAAAGAAAACATACTATTTCTATTTATTACAAGCTTTAAAAAAGAAAAATACAAGTATTGGTTTCTTTTCCAAAGAAAAAAAGATGTTTAAAGCATTGGAACAATCCTTCACAGAACTTCAAGCCATTACTCTATCATCTCTTACAAAATTTTATCGGAAAGATTATCAAACGATGTATCCAGATGGAACAACGTATCATTATTTTATTTACACGAATTCTTTGGAAAGTAGTGAACCACTAAATATTAACGCTTGCCGTATGATTGAAATCCTTTTTGGAAAAACCAATTTTATAAAAGCAGAATTAGAAGGAGATTTTTCTATTTTTGAAAACTTTGATCACCTCTATGATCATTTATTAGGGGATTTGCAATATGATAAGTTTGGAAAAAAAGCCTATACTCCATCAGAGGTATTGTGTGAATTATTAAAAAGAATTCAAAAAGAAAAAAGTCTTTATAAAAAGATGGAGTATTTTAAAAAGTTTAATTTTTTAATTTTAGAAATTTTTGATTATAAAGTAACAGAAGCTCTTGTTGGAAAGAAAGAAGAAGACATCAAAAAAATTCAAGAAGAGATAAAAATATTAGAAACCTGTATGTTATACAATACACAAAAAACACTCCACGATGCGATGGCTCATGTTCAACTTTTAAAGAAAATAGCACTAAAACTTCAAAATTATCAAGAGCAAAGTAAAAAAGAAGAAGAGGCTCCGAAATATACCATTTATAATTTGGACAATACTAAACAAGAAGAGGTATCTTCTTCGATTGAACCAATCTTAGTCGGACAAGATTATGTTTTAATTCATATTAAAGAAGTACGAGGAATGAATAATCGAGTTTTAATCTGTGCTGATATCGATGATGTATCCAGAAAGACATTTATTAAAAAAATTTATACAGGGGTTTATTTTTCTGTAAAATCTTTAAGAGATTTATACACTTCGATAGATACTGGAAAGCATACAATAGAATCGATTGAAATCCGAGAAAAAATCGCCAACCGTATCATCAATCCAACGATTATGGATATTATTAAAAGAGAAAGAAATAATTTTTTAGGAGAATTTATTTATTCAGAAAAAGAAAAAAGATGTATTGTCTACAAAAATAAAAGCATTGAAGAAGCTTTAAAAGAAACGGTAACCAAAGAAAAAAATGAAGGTAAGAACTGAAAACTAGAGAAAATAAAACTCTAGTTTTTTTGTACAAAATATTTGTTCTATCTTGACATGGAGGGAGGAGAGTATGGTAAAATGATATCGTAATAAAGAATAAAAATAAAGTTTACAGTGATGCAAGTTCGTGATAGAATAGAGTTGTATAAAAAAATAAGAATAGACAAAATATTTAATATAAGAATGCTATGATAATAAAAACAATAGAATGGAAAGTGAGATGTAAAACTTATGAAAGAAAAAGTTAAGAAAAAGGAAATAGCAAAGATTAGTGTATTTATAACAAGTATTTTTGTCATCTTTTTAAGTATCACGTACGCTTTTATTAATTTAACATTAGCAGGAAATAAGAGACAAGTAATTACCGTAGGAACTTTGCAATTAGAGTTAGAAGAAGATGATGAAATAACAATTCAAAATGCACTTCCAATGTATGATGAAGTAGGTCTTATTCAAGATGCTTTTACTTTTCGGCTCATCAATAAAGGGAATAACGCAGTTAATTATATTTTAAGTTTAGAAGATATCACAGAGGAAGAAACCAATAAATTATCTACTTTCCAAGTAAAATATGGATTAACGAGAGATAGTATAACGAAGAAAGGATATTTATCTACAATTGAAGGAATAGGGTACAAACTTGAAGAAGACACGATTGAAGGAAATACAACATACAATTATGAATTAAGACTTTGGGTAGCAAGTGAAGTAACAGATAACGAAGATATTAAAGATAAAAGTTTAAAATATAAAATACATATAGAAGCAAGTCAAGAAGGGGCACCTAAAGTATGTGCAACAGTTCCAGATACTGCTCCAAATGCACCAGAGCTTACACAAGGATTAATTCCAGTTGTTTATAATGAAACAGAGAAACAATGGCAAGTAGCAGATATTTCTTCGAATTGGTATAACTATAGTAAACAAGAGTGGGCAAATGCAGTAACAGTAACAAGTGAAAAAAGAAGTGAATATATTGATGAAACAGGACAAATTAAAACAGAGGCTGTTGGAACTGAAGTACCTCTTACTAGCATGAATGCAATGTTTGTATGGATACCAAGATATAGTTACACAATTAAGCAACCTTACGGTTCCACTGGTATAAAATGTAAAGATTTAGGAGAAATCACAGTAGATTCTCCAACATCTTGTAGAAAGATTAAATATTCAGAAGAAATCAAAACAGAAGCATTAAATTTTTGTAAACAAGAACTCGATCAACAAGGAGAAGAAATAACGATTGAAAAAGAATGTGTAGAAGCTCTTTCAAAGAAATATGGACTACCTATTACGACCTTTGAAGAATTCATGGATTATGGGGTAGCCTCAGGTGATTTTGAAGGTGAAAGAACAGTAGAAGAAATATATCCAGAAAATGAGGTAGGAGCAATTGATGTTAAATTTGTTAATAAAAGTGTAACAGAAGAAGGAACAGCTCAATATACAGAATGTGTTGAGAATTGGAGAACGCCAGATGGATTTACTTTTGGTGACGAACAATTATCAGGAATCTGGGTAGGAAAGTTTGAATTAAGCCATAAAACATTATCGTCTGAAACCAACGATAATAATCTGAATTGCACAAATGGAAATTGTACAAATGCTAATGATTTAGAAATATTACCAAATAAAACATCATTAAGAAATAATAATGTATCAAATTTCTTTTATGCCATAAAGAGCATGCAAAAACAAAATAATCCATTTGGATTTGAAACAGATCAAAATAAAATGGATGTACATATGATAAAAAACAGTGAATGGGGAGTAGTTGCATATCTTTCTCAAAGTAAATATGGAAAATATGGAAATAGTAAATATGAAGGTGCTGAAAAAGAAGTAAGAATCAATAATTGTAGTACTTATACAACTGGAATCGGAGCAACAAATCAAGATGAATCATCATCTAGTAGTACATGTGATAATCCAGAAAATCAATATGATGGAGAATATGGGAAGAGTGCATCAACAACTGGAAATATTACAGGAGTATATGATATGAGTGGAGGAGCAAATGAATATGTCATGGGAGTACTAGCAGATGATGACAATAATCCAAGAAGTGGTTTTGATAGTGCTTCTAATTCTGGATTCAATGGAAAGGATAAAGATGGCAATCAAATAACAGGAATTTCTTTTCCAGAAGCAAAGTATTATGATTTATATAAAAGTACGAATCCTGAATCTGAGAATAGTGATTTATCAAAAACAGCGTGTAATGGTGGCGTATGTTATGGGCATGCATTATCGGAAACTGCAATATGGTATACCGATTATTCCTATTTTATTACTTTTAATTACCCTTGGCTTCAACGTGGTGGGTACTACTACAATGATTTGGGTGCAGGTGTATTCGATTTTTACTCCTTCATCGGTGGCAATGCGGACGATACTGCTTCTTCCCGTGCAGTTTTTGTCCCTCTAGGAGCGTCATAGATGAAACACGGTCAAGCTTTGTGTGTAAATTTATTCTATGATTGATATACAAATAATATTTAATGATTCAATACGATATTCCAATTTGTATTGAATCATTTTTTCTTTTTAAAGTATTTTA
>CANQHK010000133.1 GCA_947623645.1 uncultured Bacilli bacterium | reverse complement strand
TCCTATGCTCTTTTTGAAAAAGATATCGAAGGAAATAAGATTAATTTTGTTGTAGGGAAATTAAATTATAATTTTATTTTAGATGAAGATATTGAAAAGGGAATTTATGTTGAGGCAGGAGGGTATAAAGTAGTTCATATAGAACTTAATAGTACCAATGATATCAAAAGCAAATATGCTTTTGTTTACAAAACAACCGAGAATGTAGATGTTCACTATATTGAAAGTAGCGATAAACTTGAAACAAGTTCATCAGAAGGAACGATTCAACCGAATGAAACGAAACAAATTTATTTAGCAATACATAATAGAAACAAAGAAGCAGTTCGCTTAGACATTCGTCTTCGAGGAGGTCTTCCAAATAACGACGTAGATGTAGAAAATGGATTTACAAAGATAACAGAAACAGTAGCAGAAACTTATAAAGATTCTATATTAAATGGAGCAGATCCTCTTCTTGGAGAAGGAATGATTCCGATAACTTTAGATGGAAATGGAACGGTTCATTACGCAAGCCTTTATTCTGAATGGTATAATTATTCTGAAAAAGAATGGGCGAATGCAGTAATATTAGTAAATAATCCAAGTACAATTTACCATGTAGGAGATATAATCGAAGAAAAGGATATCCAAAGTTATTTTGTATGGATTCCAAGATATAAATATAAGATATGGGATTTAGGAACTTATACGGAAGCAATCGATGTAAGTAATGTAAAAGATGAAAATAAAAATGCAGATACCTCCTTTTATCGTACTTCAGGAAATGCTAGGTTAATTGATATTGTGTTCCAAAATAGGAACGAAAAAACAAAGAATGGGGTAGAAGGAGAATGTGAAACTCCAATGAAGAGTGGTGAAAAAGCCTCTTGTACGGTTGGAAATTATATGACTCATCCAGCATTTACTTTAGGAACGACTGAATTAAATGGTATTTGGGTAGGAAAGTTTGAAACAGGGTATCAGGGAGCAACAAGTGCAACAGAAGCTGAACGTGATGTAAACGATTCTTCTAAAGTAATCGTTAAACCGAATGTTTACTCATGGAGAAATATAACCGTAGGAAATATTTTTAAGACAGCTATAGAATATAAACAAAATTTAGGAAGTCATATGATGAAAAACACGGAATGGGGAGCTGTTGCATACCTTTCTCATTCTATTTATGGAATTGGGACAGAAGTAAATATTAACAATAATTCTAGTTATTTAACAGGATACTCGGCTGCAGCAGATACGGATCAAAGTGCTTATCCTGGAACAAACGGAACAGAAGCTAGTATAACACAACCATATAACACATCAACAGGATATTTAGCAAGTACAACCGGGAATATTACAGGAATCTATGATATGAGTGGTGGAGCTTTTGAATATATGGCATCTTATATGGAAGGCCATGGAACAACTTTGTCTGGTCTTGCAAATTCTGATTTAACGACATATGCTGCTTATTTTGATATATATTCGAATAATAGTAATCCAACCAGCTATAATAATCGAATCTTAGGAGATGCAACAGGAGAAATGGGACCATTTTATTCTTATTATGATAAAATCAGTAGTAAACGGAATCATAATTCTTGGTATGCCGACAATTCAAACTTTGTTAATGATTTATATCCTTGGAATGTTCGAGGTGGTGGGAGTTTTGATCATGGAATATTAGCTGGACCATTTAATTTCGGTAGGAACACTGGAGAAATACAGTCACATACCGGTTTCCGTCTCGTGCTTGCCATTTCTTAAATTTTTGGAAGAACATATTTTACATGTAGTTTTAAATAAAATTTTCTGTTATAATCCATGCCTTTCTTCTTAGAATTTCATGAAATTTGTTAAAAACTATAGAAACGAATGAAAATATTCGATATAATAATCTTAGAAAGAAGGCTCGATATGAAAAAGATCGTATTAGTGGATGGAAACAATTTACTTTTCAGAAGTTTTTATGCAACGAGTTATGCAGGAACAATTATGAGAAATTCCAAGGGATTTCCGACCAATGCTCTTTATGGTTTTATTAATATGTTAAATAAAATTATTCAGGAAGAACATCCTGAATATATTATGGTTGCACTGGATAAAGGAAAAACGTTTCGTCACGAAAAATTCCAAGAGTATAAAGGGAAACGAGATGCTATGCCATTGGAGTTAAAAGAACAGTTTCCAGTTGCAAAACAAGTCATGGAATATATGGGAATTACTTATTATGAAATGGATCAATATGAAGCCGATGATATTATTGGAACGTTTGCCGAAAAAATAAAAAATGATGAAGATAGTGAAGGACTCATTGTCAGCAGTGATAAAGATTTATTACAATTGATCTCTGATCATGTACAAGTAAAATTATTAAAGCAGACGGGATATATTTTAATGAATAAAGAAACCTTCCGTGAAACTTATAAAATTGATCCGATCCATATGATTGATTTAAAAGCTTTGATGGGAGACTCTTCTGATAATATTCCAGGAGTATTTGGAATTGGAGAAAAAACAGCCATCTCCCTTCTTGAAAAATATACGACCTTAGATAATCTTTATGAAAATATTGATAAAATTAGTGGTAAAACAAAAGAAAAACTCGAAAAAGATAAAGAAAATGCTTATTTAAGTTATGAACTAGCAACAATTTATAAAGAAGTTCCAATGGATACAGATTTTGAAAAAATTCGTTATCGGGGAATTCAAATCGATAAATATTTAGAATTATTAAAAGAATTAGAGTTTTATTCTTTGATTAAAAAAGTTGATGTTGATAAGAAAGAGATTAAAGAAAAAGTAAAAGATCTGGAATTTCAAACGGTTCAAAATATAGAAGAAATTGATTCTAGTATTCCTTATAGTATTTATGTAGAATTATTAGGAACCAATTATCAAAAAGCTCCTATTTTAGGGTTTGGTTTGTGTCAAGAAAATCAATTATTTTATATACCGGTTGATGTTTTAAAAGAAAATCCAAACTTCTTCAATAATGATACAATCAAATATACTTATGATTTAAAGCGTCTTACAGTTGTTTTAAATCGAATTGGAATAAGTATTAAAAATGTAGTATATGATGCTGAAATTGCAGGATATCTATTAAATTATAATGTGAAAGAAGATATTTCCTATTTGGCCAGAATTAAGGGTTTTGATATTGATTTTTATGAAAATATTTATGGAAAAAATACCAAATTACAAATTCCAAATGAAGAAAGGTTGGGTCTTGATTTAGTAAGTAAGGCAAAATTCATCTATGATTCCAGAGAAAGTTTACTAAAAGAATTAGAAGAAGAGGATATGATGTATTTGTTCCAAGAAATTGAAATGCCTCTTGTAGAAGTTTTAGTAGATATGGAATTAACAGGAATTAAAGTTAATGCTTCTTATTTGGAAGAATTTGGAGAAAAATTAAAAACAGAATTTTTAGAAATCGAACAAGAAATTTATGCACTTGCAGGAGAAGAGTTTAATATTTCTTCTCCAAAACAATTGGGCTCTATTCTTTTTGAAAAATTACAAATTCCATATCCAAAAAAATTGAAGGATAACAACTATTCAACAGCAAAAGAAATTTTAGATAAATTAGAAGGAAAATATGAAATTGTCGATAAAGTTTTGCGTTATCGTACATTAACTAAGATTTATACGACATATGTTGTTGGACTTTTGTCAGAAATAAAAGATGGAAGAATTCATACTATTTTTAATCAGACCCTAACAAGAACAGGAAGACTTTCTAGTGAAAACCCTAATTTACAAAATATTCCCATTCGTTTAGAAGAAGGAAGATTAATTCGAAAAGCATTTGTTCCAGATGAAGATAGTTATATTTTATCGAGTGATTATTCGCAAGTAGAACTTCGAATTTTTGCGAGTTTATCGGGAGCACATAATTTAATTGAAGCATTTTTACATGATGATGACATTCATGCAAGAACAGCTGCAGATATTTATCATGTAAAAATGGATGAAGTTACCAAAGAAATGCGAAGAACTGCAAAGGCAGTAAACTTTGGAATTTTATATGGAATTAGTTCTTTTGGTTTATCAGAAGATTTAAAAATTAATGTTCAAACAGCAAAGAACTTTATGCAGACCTATTTGGAAACGTATCCAGGAATTCAAGAATTTATGAAAAGTTTGATAAAAGATGCTTATGAAAAAGGTTATGTAAAAACAATCATGGGTCGAAAAAGAAAAATCGAAGAATTAAAAAATAAAAATTATTTGATTCGAAGTCAAGGAGAAAGAATTGCTTTGAATACGCCGATTCAAGGAAGTAGTGCAGATATTCTAAAGAAAGCAATGATTGAGATTTATCAAGAATTTAAAAAGAGAAATTTAAAAAGTAAAATGCTTATTCAAGTGCATGATGAACTTGTATTCAATGTAAAAAAAGAAGAAATGGATACAGTTATAGAAATTGTTCGAGATAAAATGGAAAATGTTTATCCATTTAAAGTTCCTTTAAAAGTAGATATTGAATACGGAAATGATTGGTATGAAGCAAAATAAAAGAAATATATTTTGCAATGATTAAAATCATTTCAATTCGTGCTAAAAATTGGTATAATTTATATTGAAAAAAATCTTAGGAGGTGTTTTTAAATGAGTGATGCAGATAAAAAAATCATTGGTAATAAAAAACATTTATATGATGAGACAGTTTCCTATGATGAATCCCATCTTCCACAGGAGTTAAAAGAATATATAAAGGAATTAAAAAACTTTGATAAAGAAAAAGATTGGTTAAGTTATGATTTGAAATTTGATGAATTTGAAATGAGAATAAGAGCTTATTTAAGAGATGGGAAAGTAACAGAACATGATTACAAAAAATTGATTGCAAAGTATGGGTGGTTATATGATTAAAATAGAAAATTTAGAAAATGCTCTTGCCTTGTTCTAACCGGAAAAAAAAAATT
>CANQHK010000132.1 GCA_947623645.1 uncultured Bacilli bacterium | reverse complement strand
TTATATTGAAAGAAAAGGAATTGTCGATTTTGTTGAACTTGCTAAAAGAAAGCCAGAATATCAATTTATTTGGTTTGGATATAGCCCTCTTGCTGCTTCTACAAAACCGGTTAAAGATGCTGTTCATACAAAACTTGATAATTTAACTTTTGCAGGATACGTTGAAAAAGAAATGATTCGCTCTGCTCTCAATGCTTGTGATTTATATATTTTCCCAACTTATGAAGAAACAGAAGGAATTCCTTTAATCGAAGCAATTGCTTGCCAAACAAAAACTTTGATTCGAGATATTCCGATTTTTGAAGAGTGGCTAGAAGATGGAAAAAATATTTATAAAGCAAAAACTTTAGAGGAATTTGAAGAAAAAGCAAAAAAAATCATCGAAGGAGAACTCCCTGATGTTAGCAAAAATGCTCTTTCTTTAATTGAAGAAAGAAAAATTGAAACGGTCGGTAAACAACTTCGTAAAGTATACGAAAAACTTTCTTCTAAAGGAAGAAAGTAGGTTGATTGGAAGAAATCTTTTCTTCTTTTTTTATGCTATTTGTTGGTGAATTTTTTTGAGTAACAGGACTTTCTTTATCATCACTTTGAATGATGTTAGCAATTTTAAACATCGTTTTTGCATTTTGAAAAAGTGGTTTTACTTGATAAAAAACAGGAATTGCTTGATTGATAACATTTAAAGTTCGAGAGGTATTATTTAAAAGATTTCCCCAATTGATTCCACCACCAAGTCCTCTGAGTCTTGCTAAAAGTCCAAGACGAGGGGCTTGAGAATACATGGGATTCATTCCAAACATAAACGGATTATTATACATAACTTTTCACCCTTTACTATAGTATATTCAAAAAGAGATAAAAAAGTTTTGTTTTTTACTAAGAAATATGATATACTACTTATAAGGATAGAGAGGGATTAATATGAATCTATTTATTCAAGTTTATCATATTGTGAGAGATATTTTACATCTTCCTCTTCGACTACATGAAAATACTCGTCAGAAGAAATTAGTAGAAGAAGTTAAAGAAGAAGAAAAAGCAAGAAATGAAAGAAGACAGCAAGAACAGGGAGTTGCAACAGAAGAAAAAAAACCAGAGGAAATTGCTATCAAAAAACAAGATGGTGCTGCTGGTGAACTTAAAAGAATCAACTTTAATTATGTTGTTGTCAATAGTTTTGGTCAGACAATCAAAAGTAGTTTCGAAGCTGCCTCAGAAAGTGAAGTTCGTGCTTTTTTAATTAATGAAGGTTATAAAATTGTATCGATTACACCTCAAAAAGGAATCAATTGGAATTTAGAAATTGGTTCAAAAAAGATGACCACGGGTGAATTAACCTTTGCTCTTACTCAGTTGTCAACTTATATTCGGGCAGGAATTCCTTTGATCGATTCTGTTCGAATTTTAGCAAAACAAACGGTTAATCCTTCTAAAAGAAAAGTTTATGAAAGAATTGTTTACGATTTGGTTACTGGAGAGAATTTTTCGAAAGCCTTAGAAAATCAAAGTAATGTTTTTCCGAGACTTTTAGTCAATATGATTAAAACGGCAGAAATGACAGGAGATTTACCAACGGTTTTGGATGAAATGAGTGAATATTATGATTCTATTGAAAAAACAAAAAAACAAATGCTTTCTGCTTTGATTTATCCGATTGTTATTTTGGTTGTAGCAATTGCCGTTGTCGTCTTTTGTTTAGTTTACGTTGTACCAAGCTTCGTATCCATGTATGAATCTAGTGATTCTTCGCTTCCTGCAATTACTTTAATTACGTTGTCGATGAGTTCATTTTTACAAAATCACTATCTCATACTAATTATTATCGTTGCAGCTCTTATAACAACCTATGTGTTAACATTTCGAAATGTTAAATCGTTTCGAAAATTTATGCAAACGGTTTATATGAAAACCCCTGTTATTGGAAAGATTATTATTTATAGTGAAGTTTCCATGTTTACGAAAACTTTTGCATCTTTAATTAATCATAATGTTAATATTACGCAAAGTATGGATGTTCTATCGAAAATTTCCAATAACGAAATTTATAAAGAAATTATTGATAAAGCAATTAATACGCTTCAAAAAGGTGGAAAGATTAGTGAATCTTTCCGAGGAAACTGGGCGTTTCCGGTCGTTGCTTATGAAATGCTCGTAACAGGAGAGTCAACTGGACAATTGGGCGTTATGATGGAAAAAGTAGCAGATCACTATAGTAGTTTGCATCAAACAGCAATTGGTGCCATTAAAAGTTTGATCGAGCCAGTAACGATTATTGTTTTGGCTTTTGCTGTTGGATTTATCTTATTGTCAATTTTTATTCCAATGTTTGACGTTTATAGTACGATTTCTACTTAAGAGGAGTTGTTGTGTATGGAGATTATAAATACTCTGTGTTGGTTTATTTTAGGATTATGTTTTGGAAGCTTTTATCATGTTATTGGATATCGACTTCCAAAGAATGAATCCATTCTTAATCCTAAACATTCTTATTGCCCGCATTGTAAACATCGATTATCAGCACTGGAATTAATCCCCATTTTTTCTTACTTGAAAAATTTTGGGAAATGCCATTATTGCAAAAAGAAAATTTCTCCATTTTATCCCATTATAGAGCTTATTACAGCATTTTCTTTTGCCGTTAGTTTTCATATTTTCGGTTATTCTTATTCCTTTTTTATAGCTCTTGTTTTATCGAGCTTAATGAGCATTATTTTAGTGAGTGATACGCTTTATTTAATTATTCCCGATGAAGTATTAATCGTTGGGGGAGGGTTGATTCTTCTTCTTTCTTTTCTTCAATTTGGATGGATGGATACGCTTATGAGACTTTTTTCTGGAGTGGTTGTATTTTTAGGAATGTATTTACTGATGATTGTTGGTAACATGATCTTTCGAAAAGAGTGCTTAGGTGGAGCAGATATTAAACTTATGTTTCTATCTGGCTTTCTTTTAGGACCTTTCTTATCTTTAATCGTTTTATTTTTATCAAGTTGCATTGCTTTACCGATTGCTCTTATTTTATATATTGTCAATCAAGAAAAAATGATTGCTTATGGGCCTTTTTTAATGGTTGTTATTCTAGCCATGTTCTTATCTCAAATTACTCCGGATAAAATTCTTTTATGGCTTTTATAAAAGTAGAAAATGTTTCTAAATTCTACTTTTTATTTTTTTTCTCCAAAAGAAACTGATAAAAAAATATTGTTCTAGAAAAGGGGAGAATCTTGATAAAAATGGTTGTAAAATTTTTTGTATAATAGTATAATTTTAATAGAAAGAAGAGGATGAAAATGAAATATTATTGTATTGGAATAAAAGGGAGTGGAATGGCTACTCTTGCATGTTTATTAAAAGACTTAGGAAATGAAGTCAGTGGATATGATGATGCAAAAGATTTTAAATTTACAGAAAGTGGTTTGCAAGAGAGAAATATTCCTATTTTTTATGATGCTCACCCAATCGATCCAGATACGATTGTAACTTATTCGAAAGCATTTAAAGAGGATCATAAAGAAATAAAGAGGGTCAAAGAACTTGGCCTTGAAATTCGAGCCTATAATCAAGTATTAGGGGATATTACAAGAATGTTTCGGACGATTGGAGTTTCTGGAACCCATGGAAAAACGACAACGACGACGATGATTTATAAAGTTTTGAATGAGGCTTATGGATGTAACTGTTTTATTGGAGATGGAACTGGTTATCTTCATCCTGAAAATTCTTTCTTAGCGATTGAATCCGATGAATTCAATAAACATTTTTTAGCATATTCTCCAAAAATTGCTGTTGTTACAAATATTGAAAAGGAACATATGGAGTGTTATAAAGATTTGGAAGATATTCTTCAAACGTTTGAAAAATTTATAAGTCATGCGGAAGAACTTGTTGTTCTTTGTGGAGATAATGAAAATGTTTTAAAATTGAAAACTTCGAATCCTGTTCTTTATTATGGTTTTCAAGATACGAATGATGCGGTTATTAAAAACGTCGTTTTAAATGATGCTGGATGTAAGTTTGATTTATATATCAATCAGGAATTTTATCATGCTTTTGAACTTCCTTTATATGGAAAACATATGATTTTGGATGCTGTTTCTTGTATTCTTGTTTGTAGATATTTAAACGTTGATGCAGATGTTATTCATGATGTTTTAAAAAGTTTTCAAAATGCGAAAAGAAGATTTGCTATTGAAGAAGTAAATGGTACGGTTATTATGGATGACTATGCTCATCATCCAACAGAGATTAAAGTAACTCTTGAAGCAGTACGTCAAAAATATCCTAATAAAAAATTGGCGGTAGTATTTAAACCGAATACCTATTCAAGAACACGGGATTTTTATCAAGATTTTGCCGATGCTTTAAATCTTGCCGATAAATGTTTCTTAACAGAAATCGATTGTAATCGAGAAACACAAGAAGAATATCCTGGAGTTTCTTCTAAACTTATTTTTGATTTATTAAAAAATGGGGAAATGATCGATGAAAATACAATATCAAAACTCTTAGAATTTGAACATGAAGTAATTTGCTTTATGAGTTGTGCAAGTATTGAACATATGCGTCAAAATTGTATTCAATGTTTAAAAGCTCATAAAAAATAAAAAGATTGGATAAACTAAAGAAGAAAAGGAGAAAAATTATGGAATACGTCGATTGGTTTGTACAAACTTGTACATCGTTCTTAAGTCAATTTGGTCCTATTGCGGGAATTCTATTGATTTTATTAGAGTCTATTATTCCTGCTCTTCCACTTTCTGTTTTTATTACTTTAAATATGGTCAGTTATGGGAATATCCTTGGCTTTTTCTTGTCTTATTTAACGACGATTTTAGGGTGTACACTTTCCTTCTTTCTTTTTCGTTCTACTTTGCGGGACAAGTTATATCATTTTATGCAAAAAAGAAATCATGAAGAAATTGAAAGATGGATGAAAAATATTTCTCATATTTCCTTTTCTTCTCTTGCAATTATTTTAGCGATTCCCTTTACTCCAGCTTTTTTTGTAAACATTGCAGCAGGATTATCCAAAATGCACTACCGAAAATATTTTTTCGCTTTAGTCATTGGCAAAATGATTATGGTTTACTTTTGGGGATATATTGGAACGACTCTTTTAGAAAGTCTAACCGATGTTGCCGTCTTTCTTAAAATTATATTGCTTTTATTGTTAACTTATGGAATATCGAAATTTTTAGAGAAAAAATTACAAATTAAATAGAGGTGGAAGATGATGGATTATGTTATTTTAGGAGGAATTCTTTTAAATCTTGTTTTTTTACTCGTTCTTTTATTTAAAAAAAGAAATGATTTGGAGATGACTGAAAGACTTGGAAGATTTGAAGTCAATATCAATAAAGAATTGGGAGAATTTCGGGAAAATATTACCAAGAGTATTCATACTGATTTTGAAGGTTTAAAAGATAAGATGGAAGAAAGATTAATTCAAATGAATGAAAAAGTCAATGTTCGATTGGATGAAAACTTTGAAAAAACGAATAAGACTTTTACTTCTGTTATTGAAAGACTTTCTAAAATTGATGAAGCCCAAAAGAAAATTGAAACGTTATCTACGGATATTGTTAGTTTACAAAGTATTTTAACCGATAAAAAGACTCGTGGAATTTACGGAGAAGTAAATTTAAAACAGATTTTATCGAGTGTTTTTGGAGAAAATAATAAAAAAGTTTACGATTTACAAGTAACACTTCCCAATAAAACCATTGCCGATAGTGTTTTGTATGCACCGGAACCTTTGGGAACTATCGTAATCGATTCGAAGTTTCCTCTTGAAAATTATCGCCTTATGGTCGATAAAAAAACGAGCAAAGAAATGCAGGCACACTACGAAAAGCAATTTAAAATCGATGTTAAGAAACATATTGATGCCATTCATGATAAGTATATTATCGATCAAGTAACGGCAGATCAAGCCATTATGTTTTTACCAGCGGAGGCAATTTTTGCAGAAATTAATGCCCATCATCCAGATATTATTGATTATTCTTATAGAAAACGTGTTTGGATTTGTTCTCCGACGACGTTAATTTCTACTCTTACGGTCATTCAAATGGTAATTAAAAATATGGAACGTGATCAGTATACTTCTATGATTCATGAAGAGTTAAACAAATTAGGACTCGAGTTTGCTCGCTATAAAGATCGTTGGGATCGTCTTTCTAAGAGTGTACAAGCAGTTAATCGAGATATTGAAAACGTTCATATTACAACCGAAAAAATTAGTAAGAAATTTCATCTTATTAATCAAGTAGAAATGGACGATTTGAAAGGGGAAGGAATGCGTGAAGATATGGAAATACTTGAATAGATGTTGGATCGTTTTATTTATTTTAGTATCTTTTTATAAGCTGTTCTATTATGATGGAGAGTATTCTATTAGCTATCTTTTTATTCTACTTGGGAATATTCCCATTCTTTTATTTCCAAAATTTATAGAAGTTTGTTTTCACTATAAAATGAGTGAAATTTTAAAATTTTGTTATTTTTTCTTTATTTTTGTATCCTTTATTTGTGGTTCTGTGTTAGAATGGTATTATAAGATTGCGTGGTATGATTTATTTGTTCACTTTTTATCTGGAATTGCAAGTACTATATTCGGAGCAGTTATTTTATATCGGAAAAGTAATCTTATTCAAAAAAATATTTTTATTACGGTCCTTTTTCTCCTATGTTTTTCTCTTGCAATAGCAAGCTTTTGGGAATTCTTTGAATTCTTGTGTGATCAAATTTTTCATAAGGATGCTCAATTTGTTCAAAAAACAGGAGTTGTGGATACGATGACGGATATGCTTATTGCCTTTTTCGGAAGTATTTTGGCAAATGGTTATTTTCTGTTTGAAATGAAATATCGGAAAAAGCATATTCAAAAAATAATGGATAATGTTTTATAGGTATGGGAGGAAAATATGATGGAAAAAAAGAAAAAAGATTGGAATAAAATCATGCTGATTGTTCTTCTGATTTGTACAATTCTCTGTTTTCTTTTAGGAGTTGTTTTGTATATTATCGGTATTCGAAGAATTTTGCCAGTTGTTCTTATTTTCTTTTTAGCTTTTCTTTTATCTTTAGCAATTCTTCTTTTGTCAAGAGATGCAATTCTTATGAAAACAAGCAGTCGAAGAAAAGTTATTATTCGAAAGAACGCATAAAAAAAATAAAAAAACCAATACTATTATTAGAAATCTTTTAATACAATACAGTAGGAGATTTTTCATGATACGTTTGGTTTTTTATTTGTTTGGATTTTTCTTTTTAACAACGGGTCTTGCGTATACCATTTTGTTTTTGAATCTACTTACTATGGGGTATTCTTTTGATTTATTCGTTCAATCGGTTCTTTTTGCATATCCTGGATTTTGTATTGTATTGGGATTTGTTATGATTTTTTTGACTATTTTTTATCGAAAAAGGAGGAGTTTAAATTGACAAATGTCTATGATCTATTTTTGAATTTTCAGGAGGATTTTCTAGAATTTTTTGAATGGAATAAACAAGATGAAATAGAGCATATTAAAAAAATCCCGATGGTTTCTGTTTCTAAAAAAGTTTTTATGGATTTGGTCAATCAAGATGTTCGAGTATCTTCTTCTTTTTTAAGCCAGATTTATGAAAAATGTGAAAAATATGATTTGGAAACAATTCCTTACGCTTGCTTATTTCATGATTCAAAAAGTGTTGTTGCAATTGAATTTGGTAAAGATGGAAATTCTCTTTATAAAAGTAAACTTTTATTAGAAGATGAAGAAGAACTTTTAAGATATCAAATCGAAGAAGAGAACTTTCCTTTGGAATATCAGATTTTATACGAACATCAACCAACTTTTTTTACAAGAAAAGAAAAAAAAGTAAAGAATTTTTTAGAAAAAGAGATTGAAAAAACTTATCAAAATAAAGAACAATCAAAATTACAATATTTATATTTAGAATATTTTGACGAAGTAGAAGAAGATTTGAAGAAGATGAAAGAACGATTACTACAAAGTATGGAAGTATCTTTAAATAAAAAACATCTAGTTTTATATGATTTACTTTTGCTTCTTGCCAAAAAGAAAAAAGTATAAAAAAGCGATATTTCAATCGCTTGTCTACATTTTGGTGATCTGTACGGGATTCGGACCCGTGTATGCCACCTTGAGAGGGTGGTGTGTTAAGCCACTTCACCAACAGACCAATTTTTTTTCTTACAGGAAAGTATTTTAACATACTTTTTTTCGTTTGGCAATCCCAAACATATATTTTTATCGTTTTTTGAATTAGCATCTTTTTTTCTTCAAAAAGAGATGTAAAATAATTTTTGTTTTATTTTTCTTTAAAAATCATGTTCGAAACGCTCATTCTGTGATACAATTATATTGTTGAGTAAAATAGAAGGAGATGATTTTTATGTGGTTTTCAAAGATTGATTTTCATCAACCAACCATTCTTATTTCTCCTCCTTCTATGAAGCTTCAACTTTTAAAAGAGTTGGACCAATCGAAAAATTTTTTTCCGATTCGTTTTATGTCTCTTGCCGAGTTTCAAAAAAAATATTTTTTTGACTACGACAAAAGAGCTCTTGTTTATCTTGCAGATACGTATTCTATTTCTCCAAAACTTGCTCAAGAATATTTAGAAAAAATGATCTATTTAGAATATTTTAAAGAAGATTCAAAAACGATTCAAACATTGAGGCGGATGAAGCAGGATTTAGATGAAAAAAAATTGATTTTTCAAGATGCTTTCTTTTTATCTTCTCTTCCTCGTTATCATCTCGTTTTTTATGGATATGATTATTATTTGAAGGAAGAGTTTAAAATGATTGAAGAATTAAAAGAAAAAACAACCGTCGAGGTTATTCTTCCTTTTCAAAATCCTAAAAAACCTTTAACTGTTTGGAAGTTTTCTACGATGGAAGAAGAAATTTCTTATGTTTTTGAAGAAATCTCTTCTCTTATTGAACAGGGAGTTTCTCCTTCTTCTATTAAGTTGTCTGGAATTACGGAAGAGTATGAAGATTCTTTAGAAAGACTTGCAAAATTTTATCATCTTCCTCTTTCTCTTTCTCCAAAAACTTCTCTTTATGAAACTCTTGTTGGTAAAAAAGTTTTACAGCTTCTTCAGGAAGGAAAAACTTTTGATGAAATTCTGTTAGCAATTGATGGAAGTCCAGAAGCAAATCAAATTGTTCCAATTTTTAATTCTTATCTTTTCGTGCAGTCTTCTTTTTCCTGTTTTCCTTTTATCGAAGAAGATATGAAAAATACGTATTTAGAAGTTCCTCATCAAACGGTGGAGATTGAAATTGTTTCTTTATCTCATTTTTTAGAACAAGAAGATATTTATGTGTTTATTCTAGGGTTTAATCATGGAAGTTTTCCAAAGACTTATAAAGATGATGACTTTTTATCGGATGATCAAAAAAGAAAAATTGGGTTTTCTACAAGTGATGAAAAAAATAAACATGAAAAAGAAGCTCTTTTAAATCATTTATATGGTCTTTCTCACTGTATGATTTCCTATAAAGAAAAAACTTCTTTTGAAGAAGCTCATCCTTCCTTTTTAATTCAAGAAGAAGGAATGATGATAAAAGAAGGAGAAAATAAAAAAATTCATTATTCGATGGAATACGATCAATTAAAATTAACTTCTTTCCTCGATCAATACATTCAATATGGAAAAAAGAATCCGATGTTAGAAGTTTATTACTCTAATCTTTCGATTCCTTATGGAAGTTATCGTTCTTCCTATCAAAAAATCGATTCTCAAAAACTGCAACAATTTTTAAATCAAAAACTTACTTTATCGTACTCTGCACTTGATCGATTTTTCCATTGCCCGTTTCGTTATTTTTTATCGGATATTTTAAAACTTGATTTTTCAGAAGATCGTTTGCAACAAAAAGAAGGAAATGTTTTTCATCATGTGTTATCGCAAGCTTTCCTCGATGATTTTGATTTTGAAGAATCTTATTCTAAGGAACTTGCTTCTTATAAGCTCGATAAGAAAGAACAATTTTATTTTCGAAAGTTAAAAAAAGAATTACAGTTTTTAATCGATGTTATACAAGAACAAAATCGGAAGTTAGGGTTTCGTAAAACGTTCTATGAAGAAAAAATATCTCTTCCTATTTCTTCTTCCATTTCGGTTACTTTGGTAGGGATTCTGGATAAAATTTATGTCGATGAAAAAAATCATTTTGTATCTATTATCGATTATAAAACAGGAAATGCTGAAATGGATTTAAAAATGATTCCTTATGGTTTTGATTTACAACTTCCTATTTATCTGTATTTAATTCGAAATAGTCAAAAATTTTCTTCTTATCAAGTTATGGGAATTTACTTACAAAAAGTGCTTGCTCCTTTGAAAGTGGATGTTTTGGATCTTGAAGCAGAAAAGAAAGAGAATTTAAAATTGCAAGGATATACTTTAGATCGGGAAGATTTATTGGAATGTTGGGATTCTACTTATGAAAATAGTGAAGTAATCAAAAGTCTTAAAAAGACAAAAAATGGTTGGTATCATTATGCAAAACTTTTAAGTGAAGAAGAAATGAATCAATTTTATTTGGAGGTCGAAGAAAAAATAAAATATGCTCTTTCGGAAATTCTCCAAGCTGATTTTTCGATTCGCCCTAAGTTGATTGATGGGAAAAAGGTTGGATGTACATATTGTAAATTTCAAGATATATGTTATCGAAGGGAAGAAGATTTTGTTCGGCTTCATACTAAAGTAGAAAATTAGAAAGAAGGATGAAAAATGAAAAAAAATGGATTTACGTTAATCGAATTGTTGGCGGTTGTAGTTATTTTATCTGTTGTTATGACAATTGCTGTTGTTAGTGTTCGAGGAATTATTGAAAATACGAAAAAAACGTACTATCAAGATTTGGAGAAAACGACAATCGATGCTTTAATTACTTATTTTTCTGATAACCGTGGAAAATTACCAAAAGTAACTGGCGAAAAAACTTCGATTGATTTAGCGGATTTGGTGACGGAAAAATATTTGGAACAATTGGTAGATGAAAAAGAAAAAGCTTGTCGTGGAACGGGGTACGTCAGAAGAATTGGCACGGGAAAATACGATTATCATGTTTGTATTTCGTGTCCGTCTTTATCGGAAAATGTAGGAGACGGTTGCTAAAGGAGAGGGTGTAGTTTGACAAAATGGACAGAAGAACAACAGCAAGCAATTCAAGAAGAGGGAAAGAATATTATTGTTTCAGCTGGAGCAGGGAGTGGGAAAACTGCTGTTTTATCGGAAAGAGTTCTTCGGAAGTTATCCTCTGGAGTGGATATTACTAGACTTTTAATTCTAACTTTTACAAAAGCAGCAGCCTATGAAATGAAACTGCGAATTCGTTCTAAATTACAACAGGAGGAATCTTTAAAGCCTCAGTTGGACAAGTTGGATTCTGCTTATATCACGACTTTTGATGCCTTTTCTCTTGCTATCGTTAAAAAATATCATTTTGTTCTCAATTTACCAAAAGATATTCGATTGGTAGATGAAAATATTTTGCACGTTGTTCAAGAAGAAGTTCTCGATAAAATTTTTGAACAGCTTTATGAACGAGAAGATTCCCGGTTTTTCCAGTTGTTGGATGCTTATACTTTGAAAGATGATACGGAAGTAAAAAAACAAATTCTAGAAATTTCTAAAAAATTAGATCTTCGCTATGATAAAAAAGAATATTTAGAAAATTATCTTCAAGAAGAGTTTTCTGATTCTAAAATAGAGGAAGAAAAGAACAAGTTTTTAAAATTTCTAAAAAATAAAATAGACAAAATCGAGGAAACTTTTGAAAAATTAAAATCTTATTTATCGGTAGAAGAATTTGAAAAAATATCTCCTCCCTTTCTTTCTCTTTTTGACAGTAAGGCGTATGATGATATTGTAAAAAATCCTATTTCAACGATTCGATGTTTAAAAAATGATCCTTTTGAAGTGAAAGAAATAAAACAAGAACTCAATCTTCTTATTAAAGAATTTCAATCCTTTTTAATCTATGAAGGAGAAGAAGAAATTTTACAATTGTATTGCTCTATAAAACCATTTGTCGAAGTGATTGTAGAAATTATACAAACTTTTGATGAACAGATGAATCAATGGAAAAATCAACATTTTGCTTATGAATTTGCAGATATTTCGAAGATGGCTATACGATTGGTTTTAGAAAATGAAGAAATTCGAAAGGAATTGCAAGAAAAATTCCAAGAAATTATGATTGATGAATATCAAGATACTTCTGATTTACAAGAAATGTTTATTCATGCTATTGAAAATAATAATTTATACATGGTAGGGGATATCAAACAATCGATTTATCGTTTTCGCAATGCCAATCCATATATTTTTAAAGAAAAATATGATTCCTATCAAGATGGAAATAGGGGATGTAAAATTGATTTGGTTAAGAATTTTCGAAGTCGTAAAGAAGTTTTAGAAGATATTAATTTTCTTTTTAATTTTCTTATGGATGATGAAGTTGGTGGATGTTCTTATAAAGAAGAACATCAAATGAACTTTGGAAATACTTTGTACGAAAAAGAAAAAGATGAGAAACAGAATAGTCATATGGAGTTCTATCATTATACTTTAGCTAAAGAGGAAGATTATAAGAAAGAAGAAATTGAAGCTTTTATTATTGTTTCCGATATTCAGAAGAAAATCAAGGAACAGTATCAAGTTTTGGATAAAGAAACAGGGCATCTTCGTTCGATTCAATATCGTGATTTTGCTATTTTAATGGATCGAGCAACTGAATTTCCTCTTTATCAAAAGATTTTTGAATATCATCATGTTCCTCTTACTGTTCATAAAGATGTTGTCATTAGTGAAGAAAATGATATTTTTATGATGAAAAATTTACTTCGATTTATTTACTTGTCTTATCATCAAGAATATAATCAAGAGTTTCGTCATTCTTTTTTGTCGGTTATGAGAAGCTATTGGATGGAAGAAACAGATCCAGAAATTTTTTCTATCATTCAGGAAAATCGTTATTTGGAAAGTCCTTTATATAAAAAAATTAAACCAATATTAGAAGAATATCCACATTTGAATGGGCCTCTTTTAATCGATCGGATTATCGAAATTTTTAAGTTGTATGAAAAACAAATTTTGGTTGGAAATATGGACCATTTAACCATTCGTCTTACGTATTTAAAGAATTTATTTAAAGAAATGGGTGAACTTGGGTATTCTCTTGATGATAGTATTTTGTTATTTTTAAAGATGCAGGAAAATAATGATATGAAAGTATCTTTACTAGAAGAAAAGGTAGATGCAGTTGAAGTGATGACCATTCATAAATCCAAAGGTTTAGAATTTCCAATTTTATATGTGAGTGGCCTATTTCATAAGTTTAATATTCGGGATTTGAATGATCAGTTTTTATACGATCAAGAGTTTGGAATTATTCTTCCTTTTTATTCCCATACTATTCGAACGAACTTTCATAAATTTTTATTAAAACAACGGTATATTCAAGAAGAAATTAGTGAGAAACTTCGTCTATTTTATGTTGCATTAACAAGAGCACGGGAAAAGATGATTTTACTTACGTCGAATGAAGAAGAAAGATGGGAAGAAAATATTGTTCCTTCTAGTTTACGAATGAAGTATCGCTCTTTTCAAAATATTTTAGAAAGTATCGGATTAAATATTAAAGAATATCAAAAAGAAATCGATTTAAAAGAGGTTCCTTTAACCAAAGAATATGCCTTTTTAAAAGTAAGCAATTATCAAGAAACTTTAAAGAAAACAGAAGAAAAAATAGAGTATCGAAGTCTTGAATGGAATCCAACTTTTCTCCTTCATCAAAAGTTTTCGAAATCCGTTTTACAAATTTTTCGTAAAGAAGAATCTCATGCTATAGAGCTTGGGAAGAGATTTCATGAAATTTTAGAAAATTTTGATTTTAAAAAACCAGATTTCACGAACTTATCTAAATTTGAAAGAGAGCAAGTAGCAGCTTTTTTAAAACAACCGATATTGGAAGATATTAAAAATGCTAATGTTTATCAAGAATATGAATTTATGTATGAAGAAGAAAACACTTTAAAACATGGAATTATGGACTTGTTCTTAGAGTTTCCATCAAAAATTATTCTTATTGATTATAAGTTGAAAAGTGTGCAGGATTCTTCTTATCAACA
>CANQHK010000131.1 GCA_947623645.1 uncultured Bacilli bacterium | reverse complement strand
GATTCCAGGAAAAACGACTAAGGATTATAGTTTAAGACTATGGATAGACAAAGATATAACCGATGATAACATCATCAAAAATAAAAGTTTAAGCTATAAAATAGAAGTTAAAGCTGGGCAAAATATTGCTTTAGCAACGTATACTGTAACCTTTGATACAGATGGAGGAAGTACAGAAG
The DNA here is from genome assembly GCA_947623645.1 of uncultured Bacilli bacterium. Taxonomy (GTDB): domain Bacteria; phylum Bacillota_I; class Bacilli_A; order RF39; family UBA660; genus MGBC162581. The sequence goes on along the minus strand of CANQHK010000131.1, from coordinate 4,948 downwards.
AAAGTATTGAAGTAACAGAAAACAAAAGCTATGGAAGTTTACCAACACCTACCAAAAAAGGACATACTTTTAATGGATGGTATAATGGGAACGAACTAATAACAGATGCAAGTATTGTACCAAGTGGTGGGGATATAACATTACAAGCTCATTGGAATAGAAATTCTTATACGTTAACAGTAAATCCAAATGAAGGAACTTGGAAAGATTTAACAGCAGAACAAAGGATGATATTAGAATATGAACAGGAAAAAGCAATAGAAGATCCAACAAGAGTTGGATATACTTTCCAAGAATGGGTAATCAAAGGAGAAGATAGCAGTATAAAAGATAGAGTCTTCAAAATGGGAAGTGAAGATGCCAGTTTAACAGCAAAATGGAAAATTAATACCTATACTCTAACGGTTGATCCAAATGGAGGAACTTGGAAAGAAAGTAATAGTAAAACACCAATCGAACTAGAATATTTAAAAAGTACGGATATTCCAAATCCAAAAAGAGAAGGATATACTTTTACAGGATGGGAAAAAACAGGAGAAGGAAATTTAGAATCAACAACCTTTACTATAGGACCAGGAGATGCCACTTTGAAAGCAAAATGGGAAGTTAACAACTATCCATGGATTGTTTACCACAATAAACAAAATATTGGTGGAAATGGATATACATTAGTAGAAGCAGATACAGATCAAGGAGAGAAAGCATTTGGAACGCAAATAACCCCTGATTTAAAAAGTTATACAGGGTTTACTGCACCAGGAAAGCAAACTCTAACGATTCAAGTAGATTCTACTCCTCCACAAAAGAATGTAGTAAACTATAATTATACGAGAGATAAACATAATTTAATTGTAAAACCAAATGGAGGTTCTTATAATAATACAACTAATGACACCACTTATTCAATGTATTATGAAGAAACCAAAACAATTGCCAATCCGACCAAAACAGGGCATAGTTTTACAGGATGGAGTGGAGGAACTTTAGCAAATAATGTATTTACGATGGAAACCAGTGATGTGACCCTAACAGCAGGATGGCAAGCAAACAATTATGTAGTAACCTTTGATGCAAGTGGAGGAAGTGTAAATACATCTACGTTAACTGTAACCTATGGCTCTACTTACAAAAGTTTACCAACTCCAACCAAAACAGGATATAAATTTCTAGGTTGGTACACAGGAGCGAATGGAACTGGAAGTAAGATTGAAAATTCCACAACTGTAACGATTACTTCTGCACAAACGTTATATGCTGGTTGGGAAGCCAACACTTATACAGTAACATTTAATGCTGATGGAGGAAGTGTAAATCCATCTACCCTAACAGTAACGTATGGCTCTACTTATCAAAGTTTACCAACACCAACCAAAACAGGATATAAATTTCTAGGTTGGTATACAGAAACAGGTGGAAGTGGAAACAAGATTGAAAATAACACATCTGTAACGATTACTGGACCTCAAACGTTATATGCTAATTGGGAAGCAAACAAATACGTAGTAACATTTGACCCTAATGATGGGAAAATTTCTTCCGGGCCATCTACTTTAACTGTAACTTATAATAGTACTTATGGAACTTTACCACATGCACGAAAATCATTAAGTCATTATTCATTTGCCGGATGGTTTACTAGCGCTACAGGAGGAACCAAAATAGAAGATACGACAACCGTTTCAATAACTCAAAATCAAACTTTATATGCTCACTATGATAATATTATATATTCTAATAGTTCTAGCAGAAATGAGTTTTCTAATGAATGGAGTTGGACCGCTTCACAAACCAGATTAAAAACGGGAGAGTCAATTGTAGGATCACCAGGAACTGGAAGAAAAATATATGGTCAATATTTTAGCGCTACTTTTGACCCTGGTTCTTTTAAATTTACTTTATCTGTTAGCACAGCAGTTGAAATACTTTTTGATCTTTGGTCAGGATTATTTTCCACAAATGGATATTCTTATATATATATAGCAACTGATTCTAGGTTAGATCTTTTTACTAAATCATTTTATATGACTTCTGCAGTATATTCGGGTGATAGTATTAGTTCTTTTACTGAAATGGACAACAAATCCCTTTATAAAGCTAGCCTAAGTACCAATTATAAACAAGTATCCTTATTTATGAGGATGCGGCTCACTTCTGGTGCAAACGGGAACATTGTTCCACTACTAATTATACTATCCAATGAAAATTATACAGAGGCTACAGAGGTACAAAGATCATTTTCTAATTATTAGGAATATTAATCCAAAATTCAAAGTAATTTTCTTTGTTTGGTAATTATATTCACAAATGCTTCAAATTCTTGTAAAATTATAAAAAAAGAAAAAACTGTCAGAAGTTGACTTGTAGAATATCCAAAGCGTACAGCTGGAGTAGAAGTAAAAACTGCATAAAAAAAGAAGATTACTCTTCTTCTTTATAGATTGCCTCAACGGGGCAAGATTCAAGAGCGTCTATTACGACGTCCTCTTTTTCTTTTGGAACTTCTTTTCCACGATCTTTTTCATTGACCTCTGCATAACCATCATCTCCAAGGACAAAATAGTCATCAGATATTTGTTGGCAAGCTCCACAACCGATGCAGACATCTTTATTTACATTTACTTTCATAAACTTCCCTCCACTTCCATTATATCGAAAGTTCGAACAAACTACAACAAAAAACTTGAAAAAGATAAAAAATGTGATATGATTATTATAGATGGATAAATTAGGATAGGTGGTGATAATATGCCAAGTAGAGTGGAGCGATACGAACAAACGAAGGTTCATGCCAAAAGAGTCGAAAAAAATCAACAATTATATCAAGAATTAAAAAATTATAATAACTACGATGATATTAGTGAAATTGAACCCGTTATTCAAAAAGAAAATTTTAATTTAAAAGAAATAACAGAAACAAGAAAAAAAGCTCCAATCGAAAATAGAGATCTTTTACCAACCGAAACCATCTCTTCTCTTTTTCAAATGGATGCGGAAAGAGTTCATGATATTAACAAAATTTTAAATGAAGCAAAAAAACAAAGAACCGATAAAGATTCTTTAGAAGAAAAAAGGAAACTAAAAAAAGCAGAATATAATATTACAAGTAAAATCGATGTAAACAATTTAGAAGAAATTGAAAAAGAAAGAAAAAAAAGTGGGGTTTTAGAAGAAGAACAAGAAGAATTAAAAGAATTAATCGATACCATCTACAGTAAAAAATTAAGAGAAGAAATTGATGAAAAAATCAAAGATGAATTAGAAGAACAAACAGAAGAAGGGGATTTACTAGAAGAGTTGCTTCCAACTTCTTCCGATGAAACTTTAGTCAATGGAATTTTAAGTCAAGAAATGAAAGAAAAAGAAAAGCAAAATACTTTTCAAAATTCTTTCTTTACAAAATCGATGGAAATATCTGGAGATGATTTAGAAGATGATGATGATGATGATTTTGAATTGGATGATCGAAAAATTCCTGGTTGGTTACTCATCATTATTCTAATTAGTGTTTTAGGAATCATTGCTTTTGCAGGATATTTTGTATATCACAGTATGTTATAAATTTATGAAAAAATTGGAAAAGGTACGTGTTCTTCAAGAACGGTAATGGTTTTACCATCGACTTCGAAGACCGTATTTTTTTCTTCGTAATGACATTGAATCTTTTTTAATTTTTCTTTAAAAGTAAGTTGATAATGAGAAGGATTTTGAACCCCTCTAGTAATTTGTAAAATTTCCATAAAGTCAATTTTATGGTTTTTATTTTCAAAAATCATCAAATGATAATTCGTAACAACCAGTCCAACAGTTTGTCTTCGATCATCAATGACAATAGAAACCAATTTATTATAATTTACAATTTCTCCATTTTCTAATTGAATTTCATACATTTTTTATCCATCCTTTCTTTGAATCGGTTTTTGTTTGTATTCCATTGCAATCCACCTCTTTTGTTCTTCTTCCGGAAGAACGCTAGCATAAATTGCTGTAATTCTTTTTTCTAGAACAAAACCGGGAATATTTTTTTGATAGGTAGTATAAATAGGAAGTGTTCCTTCTTTTTTTATTTTCTTTAAATGAGCTTGTCCTTTTTTGGAAAAACCTAAAATTCGAAGATAAGAAATATGTTTATAGTTTTCTTTTTCTTCTTTTGTAAAATCACATAGAATATGAGTAAGAGCTCGATTAATTTTATTATATGTGTATCGTTTTGTTTTTATACGAAGAATCAAATCATCAAAAGAAGAAACATCATCTATAGAGTTTTCAATTCTTTTATCCAGTCCTTCATCGACTTCCAAATAAGAACTTAAATTTTTACTAGAATAAATTTTATATTTTAAAAAAGGAAAATACGATTCTTCAAATAGAAGTCTATTTTGAATTTTTGAAAAGACTTCTTTCGGAACAGTTGAAGAAACATCTTCCTTCTTTTTTAGAGAAGCTCGAATACTGGTTGCACTCGAAATATTTTCTTGTAACGTTAAATCATGATAAGAATTTGTCCTTTGAATTAAAATAGGTTCCATGGTTTGTTTTTGAAGGAAAATCTCTTTTATATAACTAAGTCCCAACAAATCATTTGGACTTTGAATTTCTTCTTGACAACAAGATTTTAAAGCCATGTTTAAAGCAGTAGGGTAGTTGTACCCCAATTTTTTTGATTTTTCTACTTCTTCTTGAAAATCTTGATGATAAAGTTGTGTCCTAGCACATTTTTTTAATTTCTCAAGATCGTTTTCTTCACTACCAAAAACTAAATATTGAACCTTCATAGCTCCTAAAATTTCGATGGCAGCACGTGCAAAAAAATCTGCTCCTTGAACAGCAAAAGGGAAAGGAAGCTCTACGACAATATCAACGCCATAAGAAAGAGCAATTTCTGTTTTTTCCCACTTATTTAAAATACTTGGAGTACCTCTTTGGGTAAAAGAACCAGATAATACCAAAA
>CANQHK010000130.1 GCA_947623645.1 uncultured Bacilli bacterium | reverse complement strand
TTATATGATTTTTGATATCAAAAATTCTTAAAAACATTAAAATAGATGGTTTTCATTTTTTCTTAAAATAGCATTTTAAAGAAAATGTAAAAATGTAACAAAATAGATAAACAAAACAGGTATTCAAATTTTTTCATGAAAAATACCTGTTTTTTCTTTATTTCATATAGGTTTCGTAAAAAATTACTTCACACCAGAAATTCTAGAACCGGTAATTTTTTCTATACAAAAAAGTAAAATTTTATTTACAAAATTTTTACTTCGTCTTATAATATTGATGAAAGAAGGTTACGTATGAAAAAAAGAAAATATCTAGGGGTTTTATTTCTTCTATTTTTAGTTGGGATTTCTTCCTTTTCTTTTCAACATTCTATTAAAAATACAAAAGTTCTTCATAATTCTATAGAGCATTTAGCTTATCAAGAAACTTCTACGGATGATAATAAAATTCTCGAGCAACATATTTTATATGCTCTAGATCAATTGGATGATTCGATGACCGATCATGAAAAATCTTATCTTTTAGCTACTTTTGTTCAAGATGGAAATGTTTATAGTCTAAAAGATGTAACAGGTTCTCAGTATTATGAATCCGTCTTTTTAAATCATATGTCTGTTTGTGCAGGATTTAATGATGCTTTTCGCATTTTAAATAATGCAGCAGGTCTATCTTGTGAGATTGTAACAAGTTATAAAGCAAGTCATGCTTGGAATATCTGTAATCTCGATGGAGAATGGTCTTATTTGGATGCAACAAAAGACGGAGGATCTACTTCTTATGCGAGATTGGATTTTACTGCAAAATTTGATAGTAGAAGTTCAATTCCATCTTCTGCAGCATCCATGTATAATTTTAGTGATGCCATATTTCGGGTAAATCAATTATTTAATTTAGGAAGTACTAGTTTTCCAGAAGGAGTAGAATCAACTGCCAATTTTCTTTCAACAAGTTCTAGACCTTATTATGATGAAACTTATCGCTATTATATTGATGATACTTATCAGAATGGATGGTCTGCTGCTTTGTACCGAGAAAACCGGAGTACAAAACAAAAAGAGAAGTTGGTTGATACTTTCTATCGAAGTGAAGCTGTAGGTCTTGTAAAAGATCGTACTTATCTTTATTATGTTGGTACCGATAAATCTTTGTATAGTATGAATACCAGTACAAAAGTAAAAACAAAATTAGTAAACGTTAGTGGAACGCAAGAAGTTCGAAGTGTTTTTGTTCAAGATGGAAATATTAAGTACGCTCTCTATGATTCTAGTAAAAGCACAACTGAAGCCAAAGTTTTAAAAGCATTGGACACTTGGCCTAGTTTAAAAACCTATACTCTTGGAAGTAGTTATAATTATAATTTAGAATATATTGAAGGAGAAAAAGGAGTTTCTATTCTTCGAGCTGTTGGTAAAAATGGAGCAACCCCTAGTGGAACATTATCTCTTCCAGATACAATTAATGGTAAACCGGTTGTTCGTATTGCCGATTATGCTTTTAAAGAAACATCATTTTCTGGTTCTATTAAACTTCCAAACCAATTAAAAGATATTGGATATCGAGCTTTCTATTATTCTAAGAATTTTTCTGGAACCTTGACGTTACCATCTACTTTAAAAAGTATTCAAGCAGAAGCTTTCTATATGGTTCCAATCTCTGGTAAACTTGAAGTTCCTGATTCTGTAACGTATATTGGATACGATGCTTTTCGGGAATGTAGTCTTACTTCTTTAAAACTCGGAAAAGGCTTAAAATATATTTCTGAAGGTGCTTTTGCTTGGAATAGAGATTTGGATGGAGTTGTAGAAATTCCAGAGGGAGTCGAGTATGTTGGAGAAAGTGCTTTCCGTTATTGTTTTAAGTTAAAAGCAATCATTCTTCCATCGACTTTAAAAGAAGTGGATGAAAAGTTTGTTGCAAGTGACCGTGAACTAGAAGAAATTATTATTAAAAGTGAAAATATTGAATCCATGGGATTTGATGATAGCAATGCAAAGGTTTATTTGCATAAAAATACCAATACTTCTTCCTATGCCGATAAAAATAATATTTCTTATAAAGATCTTGTTCAAACCATTACTTTAGATAGTAATACGCTTACAGGAAATGTAGGAGACACGCTTTCTTTAAGTTATACTTTAACGCCAAAATATTATTTTGATTCTACCGTAACCCTTACCAGTGATAATCAACAAGTTGCAAAAATAGAAAATGGAAAAGTTCGTTTATTAAAGAGTGGGGATGCAAATATTACGATTACAACGAAGAGTGGAGCAACTGCTAAAGTAAAAGTTACCGTTACCGATATTCGCTTAACATTGAATTATAGTGAATATCAGATGGATAAAAGTACCGACAAATTAAAACTAAAAGCAACTTTAACGAGTGGAGAAACACCACAAGTTACTTGGGAAAGCACAAATACCAAAATTGTCAAAGTGGATTCCAGTGGAAATGTCACTCCTGTTGGAGCAGGTTTTGCTTCTGTTGTTGCTCGTTCCAATGGAAAAACAGCATCTTGCTTAATCTTTGCCAATTTACCGGTTCAATTAAGTGATGGTAGAAAAGGTTTTGTGGGAGATTTAAACCGCGATGGTTTGTTGAATTCGGAGGATTCTTCGATGATGATGGACCTTTATTATGGAAATGATGCAACGAGTGATGATGTGTTACTAGGAGATATTAATCGAGATGGTTCCATCAATATTTTGGATGCTACGATGTTAATCGATGCTTATAATGCGAATTATTTTCATTCTGGAATCTATAAAAGTATTGAAAGTGTAACGCTTAATACAACGTCTCTTAACCTAAAAGTAGGAGCAAAACAAACGCTTACAGCAACAATTGCTCCAAAAGATACAACCGATAGTGAAAAATTGACTTGGCAAAGTTCTAATCAACAAGTTGCAACAGTAAGTACTACTGGCCTTGTGCAAGCACGTGGAGTAGGGACGGCTAATATTACGGTAAAAACATCTAATAATAAAACGGCTGTAGCACGTGTTATCGTAACAACGGATGGAAAGGTTACTTTTCAAAAAGGAGACGTCAATATCGATACGTTTATCGATGTTTTGGATGCTCGTGAAATTCTTTATATGACCGTTGGTAGAAAAAAGATTACGACGGATGCTTTACTTCGTGGAGATATGGACGAAAACAAGAAAATCGAAGCCAATGATGCTGTTGAAATTATGCGACTTTACGTTGGTAAAAAGTAGTTTTTTTAAAAATTTCTGTAAAATTAAAAAAATTATCGAAAACCAACTTTTGATTGTACAATTTGTTAAAAAAATAGAGGTTTCATATTGACATAGAGGGGGTTCATTATGATATAATAAATTAGGTAATATACAAGGAGCAAATGAAAAATATGAAAAAGAAAAAAGTTCTTAAGAAAAAATATAAAATTCTTTTTATGAACTTCTTTCTTCTTCTGTTTTTTCTAATCTTTTTATATTCTACCTATCGAGGAGTTCAAATTCTTTATTACAGCAATCAAAGTATAACCACGCAAAAAGAAATCGTGGAAGAAGTTACCAAAGTTGATGAGGAAACAGAAGATACAACGATTGATTTTAAACGTTTAAAAGAAATTAATTCTCATGTTGTAGGGTGGATTCAAATTCCAGATACACATATTAATCATCCTATTTTAAAGACGACCAACAACAGTTATTATTTAAATCATGATATTTATAATCATTATAACATCAATGGTTCTATCTATATGAATTATCAAAATGATCCCAATTTTACGGACGCTAATACCATTCTTTTTGGGCATTATACCCATTCTACAGAAATGTTTAGTGATTTAAAGAAAATTTATGATGAAAATAGGAAAAATGTAACGATTACGATTTATCGAGAAGAAGAAAAAATTACATACACTGTTTATCAAATGTATGTGACGGATCCAGATGATGAGGAACCTTTAAATATTGGAAAATCTCTTTTTGAAAAAGAAGATTTTAATATAGATTTGAAGAATGACGAAATTCGTCAAACTCTTACACTATCAACTTGTTATAACAACGGTGCTAAAAGATTAATTATTCATGCTTACCGAAATCTGGAAGCACCAAAGGAAGAATAAAAATGAAAGGAAGGAAAAAAATGAAAAAGAACTTAAAAAGATTGACAAAACTTAAATCTGTAAGAATCATTGCTGCGCTTATTGTTGCTACTTTTGTACTTACACCAATTGTTTCTGTTTTTGCTGAAACAAAACCAACATTTTATTTCCAAGCAGTAGATAGCAATACACCAACACAATCAGTTGATATTACAAAATTAAAACGTGGTGATGAATTCCGATTAAACATCATGTTAAAAGATGCATCTAATTATCAAGCAATGGCTTATACCATTACTTATGATCCAAATGCTTTTGAATATGTAAAGCATGGAGCTTTCACAGACATTGATTCTGATTCAGACACTTCAAAATTACTTCAAGATTCTGAACATCATGCAGATGAAGGACTTGTTTCTTACGGTTTAGCAGTTTATCCTAGCTTTGAAAAAAATTATGGTTATAATGGTAGAATCGGTTTTGTTGTATTCAAAGTAAAAGATACTGCTGCTGGAAACTATGAATTTGGATTTAAACAAGGTAGTACGGATGGCTCTGCAGATACCAATATTAAAAGACTTGTTAATGCAGGAGATGTTGGATCTGACGGAACTTATGTTTCAGCAGAGTATGATAATCTAGAATTTGATGCACAATCTATCACAGCAACTGTTGAAATTCCAACAAACTCTATTAATTTATCGGTAAGCGACACCCTTAATATGATCGTAGGAGATAAAAAAGATCTTACAGTAACTCCAGATCCAGTGGATACAACAGTAGAAAAAAACTTGAGCGTTACTTCTAGTTCTAGTGAGGTAGCAACTTTTGAAAACGGTCAAATTGTTGCTAAGAAAACAGGAAACGCGACTCTTACTGTAAAAGCCTATGGAAAAGAAAAGACCGTAACTGTTCACGTTACGAATCCTATTAAAAAATTATACTTTGATGAAGAAAGTGTAACGATTCTAGGAGCAAACCAAACGAAACAATTAACTGTCAAAACGAAACCAGAAAATCCAGATAATAAAACGGTTACTTGGAAAAGTTTGAATCCAGAAATTGCAACGGTTGATACAAATGGTTTAGTAACGGCAGTAAAAGCAGGAGATGCTACGATTCAAGTAACGTCTAATGCAAATTCAAATATTTCAACAACGATTACCGTACATGTTGTTGTTCCTGTAACGAGAGCATCTATCGATAAAACTTCATTAAGCCTTACGAAAGGTCAAAGTCAAGATGTAACGATTACTTATGAACCTAAAGTTGCTAATACCAGTGTTACTTGGAGCGTTGATAAAGAAGGAATTGTTAGTCTCCAAGAAAAAACATTAGAAGATGGTAAACTTGGTTTAACTGTAACAGCTATTGGTGGAGGAAAAACAAATCTTAAAGGAAAACTTGCAAATTGCAATGAAGGAGTTACCTGTGAATTTACAGTTTCTGTAGATGTAACTGTTCCACTAGAATCTGTTACGATTCAAAAAGATAATAATGACATTACGACTCTTGATATTTATGCAGGAGAAACAGTAAATTTAAAATATGCTTATCATCCAAGTGATGCAACAGGATTAGAAGGAACAACAGCTACTTGGGCAAGTGATAACGACAATGTTACGATTACCAACGAAGGTGTTTTAACCGGAGTAAAAGCTGGAACAACTTCTAAAATTACTGTTACCTTTAAAGATAAAACAGCAACTTTAACAGTAAATGTTAAAACCCCAGTTAGTGGAGGAACGATTACTCCAAGCGATGATGTAAATTTAGTTACAAGTTGTGATAGTTCTAAAGGGGTTTGCGAAAAAGAATTATCTGTACTTTTCACACCAGCAAATGCTGATGAAAAGCCAGCAATTACTTGGGCTGTTAAAGAAGGAAAAGATGTTGTTAGCGTCAATGATAGCGGTGTTGTTAAAGCTTTAAAAGCAGGAGATGCCGTTGTAACAGCTAGCTACACAACTTTCGATGGAAAAACGACCGTGTTAGAAAAAAAAGTACATGTTACTGTAGCACTTGAAAGTATTCAATTTGAAGAAAATCAAGTTACTGTTCATAGAAATGAATCTATGGATTTACCAAAACTTATCTTAAATCCAGAAAATGCAACTTTAAATGGTGCTGAACCAAAGTATAGTTATGATTCTGATGCTATAGAAATTCGTGATGGTAAAATCTATGGACTTAAGAAAGGAACAGCAGTAGTTCATGTAACCTTACTTGATGAAGAGACAACTCTTACAGTAACGGTTGATGTTCCTGTTAAAAATATTGTTGTAAAAGATGAAGAGGGACAAGAGGTTAAGAGTTTACTTCTTGCAAGAGGTTCTTCTAAAGTATTAAGTGCTGAGGTAGTTCCAGAAGATGCCGATGATACAACGGTTACTTGGGGAATCGAAGAAGAAAGCAAAGAAGGAGTTCTTACAATCGATCCAGCAACAGGAGCCATTCATGCTCTTAAGAAAGGTACAGCAACCATTTATGCAAAAGCCGGAAGTTTCAAGAAAACAATCCAGGTAGAAGTAAATGTACCTGTAGAATCTTTCACAGCAGAAAAGAAAATCGAATTTTATAAAGGAGAAGTCAATAAAGTCCTTCCTCCTGTAACCATCACTCCAAGTGATGCAGATGATCAAGAAATAACTTGGACAATTCAAGATAAAAGTGTTGTTAAAGTTGATAAAGATGGTTATCTAGTAGGACTTAAAGAAGGTACAACAGAAATTACTGGTACTTTAAAAAATGGTATGTCTGTAACGATTGAAGTAACCGTTATGATTATTCCATTAGATGATTTTGAAGTAGACCTTCCTGAATATTTCTTAAAAGGACGTCCAACACAACTTCAAATGAAACCAATTCCAGAAAATTCTACAGAATTTGAAAACTTCTTGTTCGAAAGCAGTGATGAAGATGTCTTCGTTGTTGATGAGAACGGAGTTATCACAGGAGTTAAAGAAGGAGATGCAACATTAACTATTACAGTAGCAGGAATTACCAAAAAATTCAAACTTCATGTTCGTGAAATTCATGCTGAAAGTATAGAAGTTAATGCACCAGGTAATACTCTCAAAGTTGGAGAATCTATGACAATTAGTCCATACGCTCTTCCAGAAGATTGTACGGATGAATTAACATACACTTATAAATCTAGTGATGAAAGTATTGCTACAGTTGATGAAAATGGTTTTGTTACCGGAGTTAAAGCTGGAAAAGTAACGATTACAATCGAAGCAAGTAATGGTATGACAAAGACTTTTGATTTAACGATTGTTTCTGCTGCTGCTCTTACGAAACCTCCTGTAAATCCAAAAACAGGTGTTGAATCTCCACTTCCATACTTTATAGTATCTTTTGTATCCGTTGTTGGTATAACAACCCTTGGATATAAAAAATGGAAATTAGAGAAGTAAAAAAATGATAAAAAGAATGTTCATATGTCTTCTATGTCTTACCATTTTATTGATGCCGAATCATTCACAAGCCAAAGAACTACCGACCTTAAAGATCGGTAGTTCCTCTGGTTATAAGGATGAAATACTAACAATTCCCATTACTTTAGAAAACAATCCAGGATTTAGTTATATTGGGGCAAAAATTCGTTATGATGCAACAAAACTTGAATATGTAAATTCCAAATTACTTGCTTTTAAAAGTGCCGGTATGCGTGGTATAGAAATCAATAGTTATAAAACCATCACTTTGTATGCCTTAACGATCGATGATAAACTTTTTGAGGAAAATGGAAAAATTGGAGAAATTCAATTTAAGGTATTATCCGAAGAGGAAGAAGAAGTTCCTATTGAAGTTACCATTGATAACTTTGGTAAAGGTGAAGGGGATGCCATTGAAATCAAAAAAGAGGATGGAGTAATTCAAGTAAAAAGTCATGGAACGATTGATAAACAAGAAGATTTATCCAAAGAAATCGATGAAAAAGCAGAAGATATAACTTGGAAAAGTTCGAACGAAGATATTGCAGAGGTTGATGAAAAAGGAAATGTTGTATTCCATGACGAGGGAGAAGTAACCATTGAAGCAGTCGATAAAGACGGCAAAACGGTTTACAAGAAAGAATATAAAGTGGATGATGGTAAAAAGGTAAACGAAGAAGAAAAAGAGGAAAAAGAAACAAAAGAAACTTCCAAAAAAAATCAAAGTAGTTATATTCTTGGAGGAGTAATCCTTCTTGTAATAATCCTTCTACTTTTTATTCTATATAAAAAGAAAAAATCAAAAAATTAAAATGGTACTTCATCAGTGCCATTTTTTTCAATAAAGTTTGTAGTTTCTACAAGAAGTAGAATATTTTAAAATTTTCGAACATAAAAAGTAGTGGAGGTGTTGTATGATACAACCGTATGTTTTACCTTATGATCTTGCTGGCTTGGAACCCCATATTTCAAGAAAAACGATGGATGCCCACTACAATCGACATTACTTAAATTATTTAAGAAAATTAAATGAATTATTAGTTCAAAATAATACTCCACAGATTCCTGTTGCAGCTATTTTTTCATCGATCGATATCTTTCCAATTCAAGTACGGGATGATATTTTGTATAATGCTGGAGGAGTTGCTAATCATGAATTATATTTTAGTGGAATGCGACCCAATGCATCCAAAGAAATTCCAGAACCTTTGAGAAGTGCGCTAATTGCGAAATTTGGAAGTTTAGAAAATTTTCGAAATCGTTTGATTGAATATGCCACGATACTTCCAGGTTCGGGTTATACATTTTTAGTCGTAAATCCTAGAGGTGATTTGGTTCTTATGAATTTAGGAAATCAAGAAAGCCCCTATAGTTATGGAATGATTCCAATTATGAATATCGATGTTTGGGAACATGCTTATTATTTAGATAAGCTCAATGAAAGAGGAAAGTATATTGACGACTTTTTAGAAGTAGTGGATTACAATAAGATTAATGAAAACTATCAAAATGCATTATTAGAACTACGAAATCGTTAAAAAAATAGAAATAAAAAAATTGAGAGAAATCTTGATTTTTTTATGCAATTTAAAATTTTTTCCTTTTTCTTTTGAATAATCTTTTCTCTTTATCATAAAAATTAATAGAGAAATTCCTTATATTTCCTAAGAAATTTGGAAAGTTAGCAAAAAAAGGAGTTGACAAATTTTCTCTTTAAAGTTATAAATGATGTAGGGGTGTTTAACAGAAGGAGGACTGAATGAAAGAAAATTTAGTAATTGTGGAATCTCCTAGTAAGAGTAAAACCATTGAAAAATATTTAGGAAATGATTATAAAGTAGTATCTTCAAAAGGACATATCAGAGATTTAGCAACTTCTGGAAAATTTGGACTTGGAGTTGATGTAGAACATAATTTTGAACCAACTTATGAACCGCTTCCTTCCAAAAAAAGTTTGATTAATTCTTTAAAGAAAGATGTAAAAGAAGCGAAAAAAGTTTATCTTGCAACCGACCCTGACCGTGAAGGGGAGGCCATCAGTTGGCATCTTTTAAAAGAGCTTGGAATTAAAGAAAAAGACTATTCTAGAGTTTTATTTCATGAAATTACCAAAGATAAAGTATTGGAAGCTATGAAAAATCCCGGAAAAATCGATGAAGATTTAGTAAGAAGTCAAGAAACAAGAAGAATTCTCGATCGAATTATCGGTTTTCGTCTTTCAAAACTCATGCAAAGTAAAACAGGAGGAAAATCTGCTGGACGGGTACAAAGTGTTGCTTTAAAATTGATTGTTGATAGAGAACGAGAAATTGAAGCTTTTAAACCAGAAGAATATTGGACGATTACAACAAAATTTCAAGATTTTGAAGCCGTTCTTTTCCAATATAAGCAGAAAAAAATAGAACTTTCTACAGAAGAAGATGCAGACAAAGTATTACAAGCAATAACCGATACGTATACTTTGGTAAAGAGTGAAGAAAAAGCAAAAGCCAAAAAAGCAAAACCACCGTTTATTACAAGTACACTGCAACAAGAAGCATCGACAAAGCTTGGATTTCCTGCTAAAAAAACGATGTCTCTTGCTCAAAAGCTTTATGAAGGAATTGATTTAGAAAAAGAAACCGTTGGTCTTATTAGTTATATGCGTACAGATTCGATTCGCTTGTCCAATGAGTTTATTGGAAGTACCTTGCATTACATTGAAACCAATTATGGAAAAGAGTATGTTGGGCATGCAAAAGTTCAAAAGAGTAAAGATAATGTTCAGGACGCTCATGAAGCGATTCGTCCGACAAGTATTTTAAGAACACCAGAATCCGTTCGTAAATACTTAAGTGGTGATGAATATAAATTATATCGTTTAATTTATATGCGTTCCCTTGCTTCTTTAATGAAAGATGCAAAAGTTCTTCAAAAAAGTTTGATCTTTGATAATCAAGGGTATGGTTTTAAAGCAAATGGTCAAGTTTTAGTTTTTGATGGATATTTAAAAGCATATAAAGATTATGAAGCTAGTGAAGATAAAATTTTACCAGAATTAAAAGATAAAACATTGAAGAGTAAAGATGTTGAAAAAGAACAGCACTTTACATCTCCACCTGCAAGATATACCGAAGCAAAACTGATTAAAGAAATGGAAGAACTTGGAATTGGACGTCCATCAACGTATGCAAAAACGATTGATACATTAAAAGAAAGAAAATATGTAGAACTGATTGATAAAAAGTTTCATCCAACTGAAATCGGGATTGATTCCACCGATAAATTACAAGAATTCTTTAGTGATTTAATTAATGTTGAATATACAAAAAATATGGAAGAAGATTTGGATAAGATTGCAGATAATCATATCGATCATATTCCAATTTTAAGAGAGTTTTATGATATTTTCGAACCAAAAGTAGAAAGTGCTTTTCATGATATGGAAAAGAAAGCTCCTTTGGAAACAGGAGAAGTTTGTCCAAATTGTGGCAGTCCCATGGTTGTAAAAAGCGGAAAATACGGAAAATTTGAAGCTTGTAGTAATTATCCAACTTGTAAATATATTAAAAAACCTGAAAAAGAAGAAAAAGTGATTGTTGACTGTCCAATTTGTAAGGTTGGAAAGATTGTTGAAAGGAAAACGAAAAAAGGAAAGATTTTCTACGGTTGCAACAATTATCCAAAATGTAAAACGGCTTCTTGGGATTTGCCAACGGGAGACGTTTGTCCAAACTGTGGAAGCTTATTGGTTGAAAAAAACGATAAAATTATATGTTCCAATAAGGATTGTAGTTACGAGAAGTAGAAAGTTGTCTACTTCTCTTTACTTTTTGAAAGAGAAGGACGAACTTTTTTCAAAAGAAAACAAAAATTCCCATTTTTTAGTCTTGTCCTTTTGACTAAATTTTGGTAATATTATAGATGTAAGGAGGATAGGAAATGACACCACATATTGAAAGTAAAAAAGAAGATATTGCAAAGTTTGTAATTATGCCGGGAGATCCTCTTCGTGCAGAATATATTGCAAATAAATATTTAAAAAATGCAAAAAAAGTAAATGGAATCAGAAATATGCTCGCCTATACAGGAGAATTTCAAGGAAAAGAAGTGACAGTTTTTGCATCAGGTATGGGAATGGCTTCCATGGGAATTTATGCTTATGAATTATTTCAATTTTACGATGTTGAAAAAATTATTCGAATTGGTTCTTGTGGTAGCAAATCCAAAGATGTTCACGTAAAAGATGTCGTTTTAGCAGAAACTGCTACGACGTATAGTCATTTTGCAGAACTTTTTTCAGGAGAAAAAAGACAGACTTTTGAAAGTAGTAAACTTTTGAATGAACAAATTTTAAACGTTGCTCGTGAAAAACATATCTCTGTTCATAAGGGAGATATTATTACCTCGGATGTTTTTGATGTTTATGTTGATCAAGAAGCTTTTATGAAGCACTTTGAAGAAAAAAACTATCTTGCTGTAGAGATGGAATCGTATGCCCTTTTTTATTTAGCTCATCTTTTTAAAAGAGAAGCGACATGCCTTTTAACGGTCGTTGATTCTATGTATGAAAAAGATCATATTGTTCCTCCAGAAGAAAGAGAACGAAGCTTAGATGATATGATTGAACTAGCTCTTTTAACTTCGAGCCTATAATTTTTAAAAAAATACATATACTAGAAACTGAGGTGAAAAAATGAACTATAAAATTATCGATAAAGGTCGATATTTATTACATTTTATCAATACCGATCGATTTAAAACAACACTCGTTCGGGTAAACTTTCGTGGATCTTTAGAAAAACATGAAATAACCTTTCGTAATGTACTCCTTGATATGCTCACATATTCAACAGAACACTATCCAACAAAAAAAGAATTGGTTGCAAAAACACAAGATTTATATGCTCTAAGTATTTATGCAAGAGCAAATAGAATTGGAAAATTTGCATCGATGAATTTCTTCTTGTCTTTTTTAAATGAAAAATATACAGAAAAAGGTATGGAAGATGAAAGCCTAAAACTTTTATCCGAAGTAATCTTTCATCCACATGTAAAAAATGGCAAATTCGATTCGGATTCTTTTAAAATTATTAAGAAAAACAATGAAGTTAGTATTCAAACAATGAAAGATAATCCAGCACGCTACAGTATGATTCGTCTTTTAGAAAATATCGATGAAGATGCTCCTTTTGCACATCGTCAATATGGTTATTTAGATGATTTAGAAAAAATTAATGAAAAAAATTTATATGAATATTATCAAAAAGTTCTGACCACAAATTCCGTTGATATCTATATTATAGGGAACTTCGATGAAAAACAAATGGAAGAAAAAATAGAACGCTATTTTCCTTTTCAAAATACCGTTCCAAAAGAAAACGACTATATTTTTGAACATCAAGAATTTCCAAAAAAAATTCGAACGATTGTGGAAAAAGAAAAATTTAGTCAGTCTAAATTATCCATTGGTTGTAAAATTCATACGATGACAGAAAGAGAAAGAAATTATGTTGTTACTATTTATAATATTTTATTAGGAGGAAGTGCAGATAGTAAGTTCTTTAAAAATATTCGAGAAAAACATTCCATCTGTTATTATATTGATTCTTCTGTCAATAAACTCGATAACCTTCTTTTAATCAGAAGTGGAATTGACCGAGAAAATTTTGAAAAATGTTTAGAACTCATCCAAAAAGAAATGAAAGATATGGAAGAGGGAAAATTTGATGAAGAGGATTTGGAAAAAGCAAAAAGTACGTATATAACCTTACTGGATGAAGTCTATGATAATAAAGAAGCAATTATTGAATCTTATGTTGCAAAAGATCTTTTAAATATTGGAGATATTGAAGAAAGAAAAAAAGAAATTATGAGTATTCAAAAAGAAGAAATTGTAGAAGTTAGTAAAAAAATTGTCATGGATACTGTATATTTGTTGGAAGGGGAAGAAGAAAATGAAGAAGTGTGAATTTATCGGACTCGATCAATATTATTATAAAGAAGAACTGGAAAATGGTTTGACTGTTTATATGGTTCCTTATGAAAATAAAACCAATTATAGTATTCATTACGTAACTCGATATGGAGCAAATGATTTAGCATTTGTTCCATATGGAAAAAAAGAAGAAGTGACTGTACCAGCAGGAATCGCCCACTTTTTAGAACATAAAATGTTTGAAATGGAAAACGGGGAAGATCCTTTCTCTTTTGCATCCAAAAGTGGAACCGATTGCAATGCTGCAACGTATACGAATTACACAAGATTTTTATTTGAAGGAAATAAAAACTTTGAAGAAAATTTAGAATATTTATTAACGTATGTTCATTCTCCTTATTTTACAAAAGAGAATGTAGAAAAAGAAAAAGGAATTATTATTCAAGAGTTGGCCCAATATCAAGATTTGGTAGAATATCGTCTAGAAAATATGACGAAAGAAGCAGTTTTTAAAGAACATCCAATTCGAAATGATATTGGGGGAACAGAAGAAAGTGTAAATAGTATTACCAAAGAACAATTGGATACGGTTTATGAAACATTCTACCAACCAAGCAATATGTTTTTAGTTATTACTGGAAAATTTGATTTAGAGAAAGCTTTGGATATAATAAAAAATAATAAAGCTTTACAAAAAGCAAAATCCAACTTTCCAATTCAAAGAAAAAAATATAATGAAAGTAAAGAAGTATGTCAAAAAAAGATCGATATCATGTTTCCTACAACAACGACTACAAAAATGTCTTATTCTCTTAAAATTAATATTAAAGATCAAAAAGATATTTTTGTTACAGATCTTTATTTCTCATTAATGCTCAGTATGTTGTTTGGAATTTCTAGTGATTTTCGAGAAAGAATGAAAAAACAAGAACTTTATACTTCTTTCCATTATATGAAAGAAAGAGCAGACGATTATATATATATTAGTTTTGTTGCAGAAACCGAAAAACCAGAAGAATTAATCGAAGAGATTAAGAAGGAACTTCAAAAGATGAAGCTTGAAGAGGATGTTTTAGAAAGAATTAAAAAAGTATGGATTTCTTCTGAAGTTATGATGATCGATAATATTAATGTAACATTAGATAATATTGTTTATGATGTGATTGAATACGGAGATATTATTCAAGATAAAATCGATATTTATAAAAAATTAAATTTAAAAGATCTAAAGAAACTTCTTCAATCAACTGATTTAAGTAATGATGCAGTAGTTATTATAAGACCAGAGTCAAACTAGACTTTGGTTTTTTAATAAATCTTTTTGAAATCTTGACAAGAAAGAAAAGAAACTGTATACTTTTAAGTAGAATAAAGGTAGGAGGTAATTCCTTATGAAAAATCAAGTGAAAATCACCCGGGGGGGGCAAGAAATTTAAGTAAAAGAACAAAAGCTCTTCTTTTAAT
>CANQHK010000129.1 GCA_947623645.1 uncultured Bacilli bacterium | reverse complement strand
TTAGGTACGGCGCTTATAAAAGAAATGCTGCAATTTTTGAAAAATAAAGGATATAAGCAGGTGTCTCTATCCGTACAGAAGGCGAATTATGCGGTTAACATGTATCGGAAAGTGGGGTTTGAGGTCATTGTCGAAAATACAGAGGAATATATAATGATTTGTCGATTGTAATAGAATTATAGATTGACATTTTAAATAAAGCCGCCTATAATTTGAAATAGATGGTATATTACCATTATCAACAGTTAAGGAATGAATGTTATCATTTTAAAACTGATGACATTATCTAATATGGATAGGGGAATATTGATTGCATTGGTCGAGTTTTTATATTTTGCCAGATCATCAATTTACATATTGGAAACAATTAGTGTGTGATGAAGTGGATAAAATACTTAATTCTTATGATGTAAATCAATATCTTTCAGAACGGAAATAAGGGAATAGGTAATTTGGTCGATTTAAAGAATGGATGATGTTAGAACAAGGCAGAAAGTAGGGATACTACATGAATTTATATAGAATTATCAGCTTTCCTAATTTTGTTAATCTGATTGAAAATAAAAAAGAACGTTATGTTCAACCTATTATTTGGGAAGATACGCATGAAGCATATATGTTACGTTTGCTTGAGGATTCTACAAAACGTAAAGATATTATAAAGGCGTTGTATAATGATATTTTTGATAAGGATATATGTAATGTTATATATAATTATTTTAAACTATGGTCTGCTAGATGGAGATGTTATGGACAGTGTTGGAGTAAAACATCTGAGAGTGATGCGCTTTGGAGAATATATTCTTACGATAAGATGTCGATAAGAATTGAAACAACAGATGAGGAAATAGAATATTTGTTTAATAATCAAAAGATATTAGATGAATATCAGTTGATTTTAGACGATGTAAAATATGATTTTAAATTAGAAAAAGGCTTGCAATTTCAAATAAAAGCATTAAAAGAAAACAAAAAAGTTACGGATCCCTTTTTTCATAAAAGAGAAGCCTTTAAACATGAAAATGAAAAACGAGTAATATTGTTTCGAGGCCCGAGGCCAGATTATTTTGTCAATCGATTATCAACACAAGGAACATTATTTAATTTCTATAAAAATAATGATAATAAGATCTTGACTGATCTTGGCATTAGACGAAGAAATAGAAAAAATGAAGTATCCATTTTCGGATAAGAACATGGAGCCAGAAATATATATTGATATTCCTGATTTGTCAAAATACATAAAAAGTGTTATGGTACATCCTCAGGCGGAGCAATGGATAGTTGATTTAGTAGAAAAGTTATGCTCTAGGAAAGATATAAATATTAAATTTTTAGGTAAATCTCATATGTATGATGAAATAGGGAAATATTAAGAAGAAAGAATTTTACAGATTGTATTTGATTATTATGGCATACGAGAAAGGTAGATTAATAATGTCAAATGAAGAAATCGTTGAGTGGCTGAATGAACAAACTTCATGGATTAAAGATGCGACATTAACATATTATGAGAATGGTAGCTTTACAGAAAAAGATATTAAAAGATTTGCTACAGATTGTATTGAAGAAATTTTAGGCAAGTTTAAGATTATTGATATGTCAAAGTTGAATATATTAACTCGAGAGGGCAGAGATAATTTTTCTATAAAGTCTATTGATAATATTATGGGGGTTAATGCACTCGCAACAGGAAAAAGTTTGGAATTTGGAGAATCCGGGATAACGGTTGTGTATGGAGAAAATGGTGCAGGCAAATCTGGATATATCAGAATTTTTAAGAAATTGGCAGATGCCAAATATAAAGAAGAATTGAGGAGAAATGTTTATAATAATAAAAAGTGTAAGCAGTCTTGCGATGTATTTGTAATTCACGGAGATATAGAAGAAAAACTTAGCTGTGATTTGTCAAAGGATGGAGAATATTCTTTATTCAAAGATATAGATATTTTTGACACGAAAATAAGCAAGGCTTATGTAGAGGCAGCAAAAGAGGCGTCATATGAGCCGTGGATTTTTTCAATGTTATCTGCAATTGCAAAAGTGGCATCGGAAGTAAAGGGGGAAATAGAAGACAGGAAGAAAAAATTGAATAGTGCAGAAATAGTTATTCCAGATGATTTGGCAGAAACAGATATATGTAAAAGTATATCCAATATAACAGAAAAGTCTCAATTTGACGATAGTTTTTTTGATTGGAACGAAAAACAGGATGAAGAACTTGCTCGTAAAGAGAAAGAAGCGAATATAGAAGCAATAACGGCTTCAATTACAAATTTGAAAAAGGAAACTGAGCAATTAGAAGCAATTCGTAAGTATATTGCTCAATTTGAAGAATTTTTTTCGAAGACAAATGTTGATGAAATAGAGAATGCTAGGAAACAACTTGAAACTGCTAAAGAAGAGCAGAAAGCCGCACAGATATTGTTTGAAAAAACGGCTGATGATTTGGACAAAAGGAGTATATCAAATCAAGCATGGAGAAATCTTTGGAAATTTGCAAAAAAATATTATGATACTTTTTTGCA
>CANQHK010000128.1 GCA_947623645.1 uncultured Bacilli bacterium | reverse complement strand
TTCGTAAACACCCTTGCTTTTTCGTCGTTGCCCATTCAATATATCATTCTTTTTTACTTTCTGTCAACACTTTTTTTTGATTTTCTACAAATTTTTACTTTTTTTCCTTTTTTTGGCAGGAAAAAAGACCCGAAAGTAGTCGAGCCTCTATTTTAAAACGATTCATTTCTATATTTTTTTCGGATAATAAACAATTTTAAAATCTATGTTCTTCGTTGTACTTACAACTTTTACCATATTTTCCATATTGGCTTTAAGAAAGATATACGACAACTCTCCATTCACTATCCTTATATAATATATAAACTAAAAATAAGATTCTTCTTCTGTTTTTATCTTTTGATGAAGAGTTTGATTAATTCCTTTTACTAAAACTTTACTTAAACATTCTGTTACAAAATCAACTTCTTTTACTGTAACCATCAAATTATATCCAATCGGAGTTAAAACTTCAAAAATCAAACTTTTGACTTCTTCTTCACTTAAATTTCCAACCATTCCCAAAATTTCTTTTTTTTCTTCCTGTGTTAAATTTTCTTCTTGCTCTAAATAATTTTTACTTGTAATCGGAGCAAGTTTTTGACTTTTCTTATCAATATTTTCTTTATTATAACTAAATTGTTTAAACATATATTGAATCGTATCGCTAACAATAGTAACACCATCAATAACCGTTGGTACACCAATCGCAATAACAGGAATATGAATCGTACTTTCAGAAATTTCTTTTCTTTTATTTCCCACCCCAGAACCCGGATGAATTCCGGTATCGGTCATTTGAATGGTTCGATTAATTCTTTCAATCGAAGAACTGGCCAAAGCATCAATCGCCAAAATAAAATCTGGATGAATTCTTTCAACAATTCCTAAAATAATATCACTACTTTCTATTCCCGTTGTACCACTAACGCCAGGAGTAATTGCTGCAACAGAAGAGTACCCTTTCTCTACTTCAACATCTTTCATTTCAAACAAGTATCTTGTAACAAGCACTTTAGAAGCAACCTTTGGTCCTAAAGAGTCCGGCGTCGATTCATAATTTCCAAGTCCAACAACTAAACAAGTTTTCCCCAACAATTCTTTTTCTTCCAATAGTCTCTTTAACTCTTCAACAAAGATTTTCTCTATTTTTTTTCGATTTGTCGTATCCGTTACATCATCAAAACAAATTGTTATATAGTGTCCTTCTTTTTTCTTTAGAGGATTATCTTGATCAAGAAATACATCGGTAACAGAGATATTCTCTTGTTTTCTTTTTTCAATATGAACCCCCTTTTCTCCTTCGAGTCCAGCCATCACATCTACGACCAAATCACTTCGAATCGAATAATTTTTTAAATCAATTTCATGCATTCTTCTCACCTTTCTTATATTTTTTCCAAAAATTGCAACTTTTATTTGCATTTTTATAAGTTTTTTGATAAAATGAAATCGTTACAAAAAAAAGAGAGGTGAAAAAATGCCAAATATTAAAAGTGCTAAGAAGAGAATTCTTGTATCAGCAAGAAGAAAAGAAGAAAACACACTTCTAAATTCTAGTTTAAAAACAGCCGTTAAAAAGACAGAAAAGGCAATTTCTGAAAATAATAAAGAAAAAGCACAAGAAGAATTCAAAATAGCATCTAGAAGAATTGACAAAGCAGTAAACAAAAAGTTAGTTCACAAAAATAAAGCAGCAAGATTAAAATCCAGATTATCAAAAGCAATCAACAAGGAAGGGTAAGAAATTACTCTTTTTATTTTTGAAAATTTTTGATATAATGATTCTAGGTGAACACTATGAAGAAAGAAACAATAATTCGAGGAATCTTATTAATTACAATCTTAGGAGGAATTTATATTTTTAAAACGCCCCTAGCAAAATTTTTAACAGAACATATAAACCCCGAAGAAAAAATAAATGATACCCTCGTTCATAATTCCTACTTTGAAAATAAAAATTATAAATATGTTCAACTAACGAATGATTTTACTCCTTATAATAAGCAAGATCTAATCAATATTTTTTATACTGTTTTCAATGCTGGCATGAAAGAATTTACTTTTTATTGTAGCGATACTTATCAAGATTGTATAAAAGATGTTGATACCATTTCTAATGATCGCGTACTGCTTTCGGATATTAGTAATTTTATAAATCCATATAATACTTTTAAAGATGTAGAAACCACACGTTATGAATCGAGTGGAAAAGTAACTATTTTTGTAAACTATATTTATTCCCAAGAAACGATTGCAAAAATACAAGAAAAAATTCAAGAAATTATAAAGGAAAAGATAACCGATGATATGAAAGTAGAAGATAAAATTAAAACAATTCACGATTACATCATTGAAAATACAAAATACGATTCTAAAAAAAGTGATGAAAATATTAGTAAATATCAATCAACCATTGCTTACGGTCCCCTATTTGAAGGATATGGTCTTTGTAGCGGTTACGCTGATGCCATGAAATTATTTTTAAATGCTCTAGAAATTCCAAGTATTAAAATCGCTAGTGAAAATCACATTTGGAACTTAGTGTATGTCGATGGAGTTTGGTATCATTTAGATCTAACATGGGATGATCCTGTTTTAGATAATGGAAAAGAAATTATTGATTACGAGTATTATCTAATTACAACAGAAGAACTATACAGTAAAGATGACAAGCAACATTTCTTTAAT
>CANQHK010000127.1 GCA_947623645.1 uncultured Bacilli bacterium | reverse complement strand
ATAATAAAACCTCCAAACTGTGTAGTATTATCTTACATCAGTTTGGAGGTTTACACAAACTTTGGGATAGTCTCAACCTTCAACCTTTTTCAAAAGATTTCAGCTCAAACATCATCTTAAAAAGTTACAGACTTTATCACTCATCTATTGAATCAATCAATTTTTCTATTTTTTCAACTCCTTTGTGAATGTCATCAATTTTTTCTGCTATTCTCACATCAACATCATATATTTCTTTTTCGTTTTCTAAAAAAAGTAATAAATTATTAAACAAACTAATTATATTATATATGCGGTATTGTTCAACACCACCAACAGCATCACTTGACCTTATATAACTTTTATTTTTACATAAATCCATCGTCACATTACAAGCAGTTTCTAAATAGTGGAGCACCTCAAAATAATAAAATTCTTTTAAATCTATATTATCCTCTTGTTCATATTCGTTTTTATATTCAAATGCAACTATCACACTATCACAAGCAATATTGTCAAATTCTTTTTGAAAATCAATTCTCTCTTGTTCATGAATTTTATGAGCATTACATATCCTTTTAAATATTGCAACAAAACACCGAACAATAATAAAGAAAAGAATATAAATAATCAAAAAAGAAACTATTGCAACTACCCAAGAAATAATATTAGCTAAAATATCATTTAAAAAGGATTGAAAAAAACAAACCAAAACTTGAAAAACAATTTCAAAAGATGTATTGGTGATTGCACTAGCACATATGGCAGAAATTATTGCAGATGGAATTTGAGCAGCCATTTTCTCAAACCATTCTGTTGAGTCTTTATTCAAACTCCTTTTTATTTCTTTCAAGTCTAAATGCAATCTATATCTTAATCTTTCAACATTTTTGTAAGAATCAATCATATCTAAAAACCTTTCCTAACGAGCAATTAGCAGAATTCAAATCTTGGTTTAAATGTTTAATTATCACTCGATTATCATCTGCACATACCCTTTTAAAAGAATCACTTTGTTTATCATAAAAACAAGTTCTTCTTATTTGTCCGTACAGTTTTCTAATATTATCTGGCAATTCTTTTCCCTCGTCTATGTAAGCACTCATAATAAGAAAAAGTGCTTTAAATATATAATCAACAGTATAAGGAATTTTCACATATTTATTCCCATCATTATCATACACTTTAATTAGATTAGCAACCTGCCTTTTTGATATTATATATTTTCCTCTCCCAGCATGTAATCGTGCCTCTTTCAATATCTTACGATATGCAACACCTATCGGAAATTTCGGTTTCTTATGTAATTTATCACTTTCCTGTTGAGCAATATAAACATATAATTGTTCCAAATTATCTTTAATTTCTTCATCACTCTCGAACTCTCCAAATAATCTAACAAAATAATATCTTTCATTAAAACCTATTTCCATTAAACTTACATGACTCATAGTTCAGCTCCTTTAGTATATTAATATTTTGTTTCAACATTTATTCTAGATAGCATCATAAAATAAATGTTATGTTCGAAAATGCCAACAACTTTTTATCTCTTCATCTTTACTAGATAACATATCCATATGTCATAAAGAACTCTCTAACTTTTGTAAGGTGATATAATCAACCTAATCCAATAATAAAATAATAAAATTCCTACTATATTCATTTGTACCCCTCCCACTTGAACCTATGTCAATACTTTGGACAAAAAAGTTTGAAAAACTATGCTGATTTTTTAGTTTCTCATCCTTCTTTTACTGTGGCGTCATATAGCTAATGACGTTGTGAACCCATTTGCAGTTATACCAGCCTTCAATATATTCAAAGACTGCCCTCCTGGCTTCTTGGAAGTCACGATATGTATGGGGATAAATTTCTTCTTTTTTTAACGCGGAATGAAATGATTCAATACACGCATTGTCATAAAGCTCCCCCCCCTTGCGGCTGAAGGAATAGATGATCTCTTTTCCGGCAAAGCAGTTTTCAAAGACCTCGCTGGTATACTGGCTTTTTCTGTATCCGATACTTTGACTGGAGAAAGCTACTTTAGCCAGTTGCTGAGAGTGCTTCTGTTTACGCCATATTCACGTTCCAGTTTTGGATACGAGGTTCCTCCCTATTTAGTCAAGTGTTTTTTCCTTATTTTTCAAGGAATTTTCAATTCATATCTCAGATGAATGAGCCAAGATAATGAACATTTCTCTGTATCTGGTACGAAAAGAGCTCCTTGTTCTCTTTAATTATACACCAAATCCGTGAAAATAAATTATCAACTAAAATGATACAACATCACAATGAATTGTTCCCATATGCAGAAACAAATTCGCTGCTTTACTGCTGTATTGTTCAGTCGCTGTAATTATACCATTACAGGCTCTCTTTTTTCAATGATAGCCTGCACTTCTTCTACAGTCTTTCCAACAATCCTCGCTATCTTTTCCAATGAATCGCCATCTCTGTGCATATTCAAAATTATTTTTTCATCTTCATCATCTCTAATCCCCTGACTCAGATTGCACATAACTTTCACATCCTTTCTTAAGCTGTCCTCTGCCGGAATATCATACTCTATTTCCATAATGTTCAGTTTCTCATCAGAAGTAAGTTGTTTTGACAACAATGCCCCTAACAGGCGGTGCAGCTCATATTTATCATCATGCTCCGGAAGTTCATTGGCTATACCGATCAGGACAATATTCAGCAGGTCAAG
>CANQHK010000126.1 GCA_947623645.1 uncultured Bacilli bacterium | reverse complement strand
TCAATGGGATTTACTCCTCTTGCAGGAATTATGATGGGAACGAGAAGTGGAGATATTGACCCCTCTATTATTCCATTTGTTATGGAGAAAGAAGGAATGAATGCAGCAGAAGTGATTGATGCTTTGAATAAGAAAAGTGGGCTTCTTGGATTAAGCGGAATCAGTGGAGATTGTCGCGATATAGAAGATGCCATTCAAAATGGAAATGAACGGGCTAAACTTGCTCTTTCTAAATTTGTTCAAACCGTTGTTAATTATGTTGCTCAATATTATGTCGAACTTGGAGGACTCGATTGTCTATGCTTTACAGCAGGAATTGGAGAAAATGGACCTTTGGTTCGTCAAATGGTTATTGAAAAACTTGCTTGTTTAGGACTTACGATTGATTTAGAAAAGAATAATGTTCGAGGAGAACTTAGAGAAATTTCGAAAGATGGTGCAGACATTAAAGTTTACATTGTACCAACAAACGAAGAATTAATGATTGCTAGAGATACTTTGGAATTAATTGGATAGGATTGATTAAAAAATGTTTAAAGAGGTTTATAAAACGATTTTAAAATATGATACGATTGTTCTTGCAAGGCATATTGGAGTAGATCCAGATGCTATGGCCAGTCAAATTGCTTTGAAGGAGGCAATTTTAGAAACTTTTCCAGAAAAGAAAGTTTATGCTGTTGGACAAGGAAGTACAAAATTTACGTATTTAGGAAAGTTAGACAAAATCGAAAATATTGATTTTTCTAAAAGTTTATTAATCGTTTTAGATACTCC
This sequence comes from uncultured Bacilli bacterium, assembly GCA_947623645.1. GTDB lineage: Bacteria > Bacillota_I > Bacilli_A > RF39 > UBA660 > MGBC162581. Next base: position 2,023 of record CANQHK010000126.1, on the reverse strand, counting down.
GGATAAAAAACGTGTCGATGCAGAAAATATTGATCTATATTCTTATAAAATAAAAATAGATCATCACCCATTTGTGGAAAAATTTTGCGATTTAGAAATGATTGATGATGAATCTTCTTCGACTTGTCAATTAATTATTGAATTTTTGTATCATACTGATTTAAAAAGGAATAAAAGTATTATGGAAAAACTTTTTCAAGGTCTTGTATCTGATACCAACCGTTTTATTTTTCAAAATACGAAAGCTAGTACTTTTCATTTAGTCGGAAAAATGATGGAAGAATACGACTTTGATTTAAAGAAAGTCTACGAACCTCTTTATTTAAGACCTCTTCGGGAAGTTCGTTTTCAAGGATATATTGAACAAAATTTAGTGGTAACAGAAAATGGAGTTGCTTATATTAAAATTACAGATGAGGTTATTAATAAATTTAAAGTAGATGCTTCTGCTGCAGGGAATATGATTAATCATTTTAACTTTATTGAAGAAGTTTTGGTTTGGATGACGATATCCGAAGATAAGAAAAACGAAATTATTAAAATTAGTATTCGTTCCCGTGGACCTGCTATTAATCAAGTTGCAGAAAACTATAACGGGGGAGGACATAAACTTGCATCGGGGGCTCGAGTAAAAACATTTGAACAAGTGGAATCTTTAATTAATGATTTGGATCAAGTATGTAAGAAGTATTTAGAAAAGGAAGGATCAGTATGAAGATTACAGATGTAGAATTAAAAATTAGTGCTGTTCGACAAAGCCAATATCCGGAAACCGTTCTACCAGAATTTATGTTGGTTGGAAGAAGTAATGTTGGAAAGAGTAGTTTTATCAATGCTTTAGTTAATCGAAAAAATATTGCTCGTATTTCTTCAAAACCAGGAAAAACACAGACTTTGAATTTTTATCTTGTCAATCAATCTTTTTATTTAGTAGATGTTCCAGGATATGGATATGCCTCTGTTGATAAAAGAACGCAAGAAAAGTTTGGAAAAATGATCGAGGAATATTTAGAAAAAAGGGAGCAAATGAAGAGAGTCTTTATGCTCATTGATTTTCGGCATAAACCAACAGAAGATGATGTTTTAATGTATAACTTTTTGAAATACTATAATATTCCGGTTACAATTGTTGCAACGAAAGTTGATAAAATTGGAACGAGTAAATTAGAACAATGCAAGAAAGATATTTTATCTACTCTTGATCTTGTCGTTGGAGATGATTTGGTACTATTTTCTAGTGTAACAAAACTTGGAAAAGATCAAATCTTACAAAAAATTGAAGAAGTTGTTCTTTCAGAAGAATAAAGTTTTAGTGTATGTTGATTCATAAATATTAAGGAGTGATAACTTTTATAAGGTATCATTCTTTTTATTTAACTATAAAGGGGGGAACATTAAATTTGTAAAAACATATGTTTTGCATTGACAAGGGGGAGGGGTAGTGTGGTAAACTAATATAGTAAAAGAAAATAAAAATAAGGTTTACAGTGATATGAATTCGTTATAAAATAGAATTGTATAAACGATAAGAATAGACAAAATATTTATTGTGTGAATGATACAATTATAAAAATAATTATTAAAGAAAGAGGAGTAAAGGATTATGGAAGAAAAGAATAAGAAAAAACAAATCGCAAAGATTAGTGTCTTTATAACGAGTATTTTTGTTATATTCATGAGTGTCACGTACGGTTTTATCAATTTAACTTTATTTGGAACAAAAAGACAAGTTATTACTGTAGGGAATTTAAAATTAAGATTAGGTGAAGGAGAAAAAATTGAAATTACGAATGCCATGCCTATGTATGATGAAGTGGGACTTATCCAAGAGAAAGCATTTACTTTTAATTTAATCAATGAAACAAAGACTCCGACAAATTATATTTTAAGTTTAGAAGAAACAGAAACAAGTAAGTTAAAAGGAGAAGAAGCAAAATTAGAAACAAGCATTGTTAAATATGGACTTACCAAAGAAGGATTAACAACCAAAAACAGACTATCTGATGTAGAAAAGAATAATTAT
>CANQHK010000125.1 GCA_947623645.1 uncultured Bacilli bacterium | reverse complement strand
AAGAAAGTATTTTCATACTTCCTCTTCACACCAGAAATTCTAGTTTATGAACTTAAATCTCACACTAGAAATTCTAGCTTTTTAATTTTTCGCATTCTTATTTTTCTGTTTTTACTTCACACCAGAAATTCTAGAACCTAAGAAAGAGAGTGCCATCTTTTTTTACTTGATTCCATAAGTATCTTTCATTTCTTGTATATGTTCTTTTGTATATCCAACAAGCATTTGTGAATTTTTATCATAGATGAAACTCATTACGTCTTCATATTTGTTATTGCTCTTTTTAGAAAAATTATCAATGTTTGCAATATCATGGAACTTTTTATCTTTGGTAACTAAGATAAGACTTTTATTGGTTGTAACTCCATATTGACGTAAAATATGCGGGTACATCCAAAGAATGTCTTGATAAGAGAAGATATCTATACCAACAGCTAATGAAACAATGTAGTTTTCTGTAAAATATAATTGAAGTTCAGGGTAATCTATGGTAGTTGGGCTATCTAATTCTTTTTCAACTTTTTCCCATTCTTCTTCCGTAAAGGAGTTGATAATTTCTTTTGTATTTTTTCTTCGAAAATAATAGGTTACAAAAATATAAATTGTAAGAGCAACGCCTATAACAGTTAAAACGGTAGGGATTAAATGATCTGGAGCATCGGTTGTATCCAAATAGATATTTCCTAGATATTTTTCAAAATTTTCCTCATTTAGAGTTTCTTCCTCTTTAATCTCATTATAAGTTTCTATAGCAATTGCTTGAAGTTCTTTTGGAATTTTTTTTGTTTTACCGGTAATTAAAACGGGATTTTTTTCAATATCTTCTTTCTTTAATTGATTATAAGTTTCTTGATTTAATAAAGCAACATATAAGTGATTTTCTTGATCAAAAACAAAATATAAAGGTTCTTTTGTATCTTCTGTTTCTGCAAACTTATAAGGAACAGCCGAAACTTTTATATTTGCATAGGTATTTTTTTCGATTCCATCGACAATTAAAGAATTCATACTCTTTGTTTGATAAGAAAAAATAAGGAATCCTATAAAGATAATTGTAAAAATTAAAAATGCAGACCCAAAAAATAATAAAAAATTTGTTCTCTTTAAACTTTTCTGCAATTTAGCAGAATGAATAACATTCATATATACACCTCTCTATCGTCAAGATGATTGTATCATTTTTTATGAAAAAATGCAATGTCTAGCCTAGAACTTCATAAAATAAAATAAGGAGGAATTTATGAAACATGTAATTAATGGGGGAATTAGTACTGCCAATGTACCGAGTTATTCGAGAGATGCTGTTTTATTAGCTCTTCATACCAATTATCTGGATGGGGTTTCTCTTAATTTATTTCAGACCAAAGATAAAAAAATCGTTGCTTATCCTACATCGACAGTAGATAATGGAAAAGAAAATATTAGTGATTTAACACTTTATAATTTAGAAAGAAGAAATTTTGGAGAGCGAGTAAGAAGACATTCTATTTTGGAATTATCAGATGCTTTAGGTTTGTTTGATCAAGGTTCTAAGACAGTTGTTTTAAATGTCGAAGATGAAACGGATGATGATTATAAAAAAGAATTAGTAAGATTGACCAATCTTTATCCAAATGTGGATATTTATATTAAAAGTTCAAATCCGGATATGTTAAATTATTTAAATACAAGTTGTCAAAAAGAAAGAGTAGGGGCAGTAATCACCGAGAAAAACCAAGATCTTTGGACAGATAACTTTGATTTCTTTTCTATTTGTATGGAAAAAATTGATTATGAAGAAATTCGAGCAAAAGTAAAAGCTCATAAACGAGTTATGATCGAAAATGTGAATACAGAGGAGAAATACCAAGAGGTAAAGAATAATACTCGAGATATTTCCGATAGTATTTATATTATTATTGATGATTCGAAAGAGTTAACTTCGATTGCTCTTGCAAATTATAACAATAACTCCTTGTAAATTTATTTTCCTTTCGATATAATGATATTGGTGGGAAACATGAATCAAGAAATGGCTAAAGAACTTGTGCTTTGGTATCAAAAAAATAAAAGAGATTTGCCTTGGAGAAAAGATAAAAATCCTTATCATATATGGATTTCCGAAATTATGTTGCAACAGACGAGGGTCGATGCTGTAAAAAAGTATTATGAAAGATTTATGGAATCTCTTCCAACTATAGAAGATTTAGCAAATGTGGAGGAAGATCGATTATTAAAACTTTGGGAAGGATTAGGGTATTATACAAGAGCCCGGAACTTAAAAAAGGCAGCATTAAAGATTGTAAAAGACTTGGATGGAAAGTTTCCAGATACGTATGAGGAATTATTAAAACTTCCAGGAATTGGAGAATATACCGCTGGTGCGATTGCATCGATTGCGTTTCAGAGAAAAACTCCGGCCGTAGATGGGAATGTAATTCGTGTTATGTTACGTTTAAAAAATTCAAGGAGAAGTGTAGATGATAGCAAGTTAAAGAAGGATCTTTTCCATGAATTAACAGAGGTAATTCCTAAAGAATCTGGTGATTTTAATCAAGCCTTAATGGATTTGGGTGCAACTGTTTGTCTTCCAAATACGTACCCGGATTGTGGTCGATGTCCCTTAAAAGATTCTTGTAAAGCAAATTTGGAACACAATACTTTAAATATTCCAGTTCGAGCCAATAAATTAAAAAAGAAAATTGAAAAATACACCGTTGTAATTTTCGAATATCAAGAGAAAATTGCTCTTTTTAAAAGACCAAGTGATGGACTTTTGGCCTCCCTTTATGAGTTTTATATGATAGATGGAAGTTATGGTCCTAGAAAAATCAAAGAGGAATTGGAAAAACG
>CANQHK010000124.1 GCA_947623645.1 uncultured Bacilli bacterium | reverse complement strand
TACAGAAAGCAACAATTTTTTACCTTCTATATATTATTATTCGAGTTTTTTTTCAAAATGTCATCGAAAAATTACAAAGTTAGCGATTTTATACTTTTTCTAAAGCAAAAAAGATACTATTCTTTAGCATCTTTAAAAATTTATTTTTCTTCATTTCGATTTTCAGATATGATATTTGAAAGAGTTACCAATTGATACCCTTTTTGTTTAATATAACTAATGATGGTTGGCAACTCCTTAACGGTATCATCATTTAAATTAAGAGAAATAATACTTCCCTCTTCCAAATTCTTTTGTACGGTATAAAAAGGATTGGAATGAACAACAACCGTTGGTGTAACCGTATACATTCTTTTTTTCTTGCAAAGATTTAAAGTATCATAATCATGATATTCGCTATAACAAAATTTCGGCTCTAAATTGGTTAAAGAATAAATCATATTATTCGTCCAATCAAACATTGTATCCGTATATTCATCTTCATAGCCAAAGTTTTCTAGTTCGAATCCATCACTTGCCATTTCATACATCAAATCCATATTGTTTTCAATTACATTTCCATCGACGAAGAAAGTTGCAAGGACTCCTTTTTCTAAAAAGATATTATAAACTTTTTCTAAATTCGTCATACTATTTACTTTGACAAGTAAAGAAACATCACTTCTTGTAGGATTTCCACGAACAATAAATTTATCGAACTGTTCTAAAATGGATTCATCTGGAATAACTTCTGAAAACATCAACATACTCTCATAATAACCATTTGCTTTTTTCATTCGTTTATAACTTTTAATAACATCAACTTTACTACCGTTAATCCCAGGAATAATCGTATCTCCATCCACGATAGCATTCACACTTTCAATGGCATAATCATCTTCTACTTTTAAAATACTTTTCATAATCGGATCATTTCTTCGAACAATATCAACTGCCCGGTCCGTATAGTAAAAACTAAATAATACTAATACAATAACCCCTAAATATTTAGACATATTTTTAAACATACATGCTTCACCTATTAAAGTGTATGTGAAATTTTAGAAAATAGAAAAGAACTAGCCAAATTTGGCTAGTCCCGAAAAATCTTTTTTATTATGGAGTAACATTAGCAGTATGGGTAACTGTACAAGTAAGATGATCCATAACGTCATTGATCGTTAAATTAAATTTACCTTCACTTACCGTACCGATTTCCATTCCATTTGAAGCTGCTACATTACCTGTTTTGGTACAACTAACACTTGGAGTTTGACCATTTTCGGTAGTTGGAGCAGATAGACCTGTAAATACAGCGTTACCATTATAATATACTGCCGTAGACATTGTTTCAGTTTGACTAGGACCTTCTCCTTCAGTATATGTATTAACAATTGTAACGGCAAATTCTTTAACTTGTTCAGCATCTACACTAATTTTTGTTGCATAATATCTTCCCATAATTTCTTTTAAAGAATCTTGATCGGTCATTCCTTCTCCAGCATCACTTGCAATCCACATACGTAATCTAAAAGTTGCTGTCGTTGGAGTTTCATGATTTTCTCCAGTTGCTGCTTCTAATATATTTGAATATAATACATGTGTTTTTTCTTTATCATAAACTTTACCATTGACAGTTCTTGAATCGGTAGGTTTAGCTAAATCACTAACCTTTTTAGGAGTGTCCCAGTTCATTTTAATTTGATCTTTATCATCTGTTAAATAAACTTTAACGTACTCGTTACCCAATCTTAAAGGAACCGTAGGAGTAGATTCTGGATTAGATGATTCGGTTGGATCACTCGTTCCAAATACACTTGGATCTGTAATATCCTCTTCATCCAAATATATTGTATAAGTTGCATTTTTTGGACTTGAATTTTTCAAAGTGAAAACATAATATTTATCACTTTGTTTTCCTGCCTCATCACTCATTGGAAAAGCATCTGCAATCATAATATCTCCATCGCTATTTGCTGTTTCATCAAATTCTAATGTCAATTCACCACCGGTGATTGTATTTTCTTTCGTACCTTGTAAAACAATCGTAATGAAAGCATATGTCACACCTGCAACTAACACAAGAGCAAGAATTGCATACGCTGCAAACAATGTTTTCTTCTTTTTATTATTATTATTGTTTTCCATGCTATACCTCCTTATCATTTCTTTCAATTTTTTTTAACAACTATGGATTTGAAGTTTCATGAGTAACTGTACATACAAGATGTTCTGTAACATCATTAATCGTCAAATTAAATTTACCATCTTCTGTTACGTTCGTTACTACCATCCCTTTACCAGCATCTTCATCATTATTTTTCATGCAACTAACACTTGGAGCTTTTCCACTTTCTGTAGTTGGTGCAGCTAGGTCTGTAAATACGGCATCTCCATTATAGTATACTGCAGTAGATTTTGTTTCGCTTTTTTTACTTCCATCTTCGCCAGTATAATTATTAATAACTGTGACAGCAAATTCTTGAACTTGTATAGCATCTACACTGATCTTTGTAGCATAATATCTTCCCATAATTTGTTTAAGTTCCTCTTGATCTGTTATTCCATTTCCAGCATCATCTGCTATCCACATGCGAAGTTTAAATGTTAAAGTAGTTGGGGTTTCAGAGTCAGTATCTTTTGTTGCTGCATTTATTGTTCCAGCATATAAAACATGGCTCTTCCCTGCTTGATATTCTGTTCCATTTACTGTTCTAGAATAATCAAGTGTACCTAATTCTGAGACTTTAGCAGGGCTATCTTTTTGATCCATCATTGCATTTCCATCTTCATCTGTTAAGTAAACTTTAACATATTGATTTTCTAATCGTTCTGGAACAGTATCTGGATGCGTTCCATCAGCTAATGTAATTTCTTCTGGATTTGTTATCTCTTCTTCGTCTAAATATAT
>CANQHK010000123.1 GCA_947623645.1 uncultured Bacilli bacterium | reverse complement strand
ACAAGAGATACTGGAAATATCAATCAAACTAGAAATATAACAGAACAACAAGATGAAACCGGAAACTTTTATTTAGAGAGAGATATTATTCCAGGGGATACAACGTATCACTATACTTTCCAAATGTGGTTAGATTATACTGCAGGAAAAGAAGCTATGGGAACGGAATATTCTATTCATTTAGAGATTGAAGGAAAAACAGAAATGACTTTAACTTATAATGGAGAAACTCCGACTAATTATATTAGTGCTAATGAAGATGACGTCTTTACATTTACAAATTTTAATGGGCAAGATAATCAAGTGTTTTATATGTTTTATATATACATGATTGATATGAATATATCAGATTGCTATCAAATTTCTTTTACATTGGAATATACCGATTTAAAGGTGACTGAGAATCAAAGAAGTCGGATCATATTTCAGGGAAATGGAGATGTTCATGGATGGAATTATTTTTTCGGATGGAATCGATATGATCTTGAGGGAAGTGGGAAAATTGATGTAAATTATTATGTTCAACCTAATGCTCAACAATTTTTTGAAAATCATAACTTTCAAACTTCTATTCGCGTGGATTATTTAACTGCTGGAACGATTAAAATATCCAATGTAAAGTTTAAAAAGGCATATAACCAAGAACAAGGATTTCAACAAATTCAAAAGAAACATTATGGAGATACAATTGGAGAATTACCTAAAAATTTAACCGATCGAAGTTATCAATTTTCAGGGTGGTATCAAGGAGATAACAAGATAACAAATGATACTCCTGTTCCAGAAGTAGATAGCGTTTATCAGGCTAAATGGGAACCTGTTCAACATACTTTAACAATTAACCCAAATGGAGGAAGTTATCAAGGAAGTAGTACACCTGTAACCCAAAATATAACGGATAAATCTTATACGTTTTTGAATACACCAATAAAAAATAATTCTACTTTGAATGGATATACTGTCAATGGAGAAGGAAGCTTTATTGATGCATTATCTTTTAATGATATACAATGCTCTTTATTTACGTTGCTTAAAAAGACGGATGCAACAGGAGATTATTGGAATTTTTCATATGCAAATTCAGGTACAATTACGGAAAATAACTGGCTTTTTATTCAGTTTCCGTCCTATATTTATGCATCTGGACATACTTATGAAATTGATTTTAAAATAAAAATTAACAAATTAGAAGGGACTTATCTTGAATTTCGTCATTCCAGTTTTTCTAATGATCATACGTCTAATGGAACTTCTTATCGAACAGTTTGTATTAATTATCCTAGCAATAGTCCAAAAGGAGAATGGTTAACAGGACGTATGACTAGAACATTTATAGGGTCGACTATTGAACACCCTGCGGAGGGATCTAAGAAAATTTCACCTCTTTTTGAAATATATACGGATAACATAAAAAATCAAAATATTGCGATTGATTTTGATTTAAAAGATGTTGTGATTCGAGATCTTTCAACTGATACTCTTGTTCAAGCGAGTGAACCAACATTTTATTCCAAATATGGAGATGCTACCTTAACAGCCAATTGGAAATAGTTGTTTTTTGTAGATAATTACAGTGAAATAGAATAATAATTTTAAACCTAAAAAAATTTTGTTTTATTTTTGGAATCGGTTACTATCAATCAATCGGTTCTTTTTTTTGAAATAAATTCATATAGTTTAGTGTAAAGTTATGTAAAACCATCATAAAGATAGGTACAGATTCCTAAAAAATATAGTATAATTTTTACAGGAAGGAAGGTTACTATGCTTATTTTAACAAAATCCATATTAGCACTAGGACTTGGGTTTGTTAGTGCAATATTACTTGGACTCCTTATTATACCTTTATTAAAAAAATTACATGTTGGTCAAAATATTAGTATTTTTGTTATGGAAAGTCATCGTCAAAAAGAAGGAACTCCAACGATGGGAGGACTTATCTTTATTCTATCGACAATTTTGGTTACATTTCTTTTATTGATCACGGATCGAATTCGTTATACAACCAATTTGGGAATTGTTTTGATTGTTTTTTTAGGATATGCCCTGATTGGATTTTTAGATGATTATTTAAGCATTAAAAGGCACAATAATGAAGGTCTTACGGAAATTCAAAAGTTAATTGGTCAAGTTTTCATTGCTCTTGCATTTTTCTTTTTGTATATGAAGACTGGAGGACAAACGGCTTTAATTATTTCGACTTTGCATATTCATATTGAGATGGGTTGGGTTTATGGTTTGTTTATTTTGTTTTTACTCGTTGGTGCAAGCAATGCTGTAAATTTAACCGATGGACTCGATGGATTAGCGGGGGGACTTTCGGCGATTGCTTTTATTGCCTTTAGTTTAATTTCGATGATGGTCGGCTACGAAGATATGGGAATTTTTACTTTTATCTTAACCGGTAGCTTACTTGGATTTTTGGTTTTCAATACACATCCTGCAAAAGTGTTTATGGGAGATACTGGAAGTCTTGCTCTTGGTGGAGTGATGGCGACCATTGCGGTTTTAACACATCGGGAAGTTACTCTTGCTGTTGTTGCTGGAGTCTTTATCATCGAGACTTTGAGTGTTATTCTTCAAGTTCTTTGGTTATATATTTTTCATAAAAAACTATTCTTGATGACACCGATTCATCATCATTTTGAAAAACTTGGTTGGGCAGAAGTAGATATTGTTAAAATGTTTTGGATTATTGGTTTCATTTTGGCAATGGCAGGAATCTTCTTTGGAGTTTGGTTGTAAATAAAGGGGTTGGTTTTTTGAAAAAAAGTGACAAAATTTTATGGGGAGCTTCTCTCGGATTAATCCTTTTTGGACTGATTATGATTTATTCGGCATCGAGTATTTGGGCAGGATATAAATTTCATGATTCATTTCATTACGTAAAATTA
>CANQHK010000122.1 GCA_947623645.1 uncultured Bacilli bacterium | reverse complement strand
ATGCTCGATATCTTTATCGTTCCATTCCAGTATTGTTTCACCCAATAGAGAAAATTTTATCATTTGAATATTGATAGGCACTTATATACAAAGTGACACTTGATTCTTCTTCATAACTTTTGGTTATGCTCGCTCTTTTACATATTGATTGGTCTTATGAAGCGAAATGCAGATGTTAATAAGTATTGCTTCATTCTCTTGGATAGTTACGAACTTATTGATTGTATTGTACTTTATTTAATAGTATGACTATGAAAAAGACAGATAAACAATTAATATTCTCTAAGTTATTTCCTGACGAGGAGAGTTGCATTAGATACTATGAGGACAAAAGATGGGGTGGAAATCCGGTTTCTCCGTTTGACCCTTCATCTAAAGTCTACAAGTGTCGCAATGGGAAGTATAAATGCAAGAATACTGGTAGATACTTTGACGTGAAAACGGGAACTAAATTTGCTAACACAAAGTTACCACTACGATATTGGTTCTATGCAATGTTCTTGTTTCTGTCTCACAAGCGGGGCGTTTCTTCTTGCCAGTTGGCGAGAGATTTGGGAGTTACACAGAAAACTGCGTGGTATATGCTCCATAAACTTAGATTCTATACAAGTTTTGAAAATGAGCATACTCTTGACAATGAGGTAGAAATTGACGAAACCTTTGTTGGGGGCAAGAACAAGAACCGGCATAAAGATAAGAAAGTTGAGAAATGTCAAGGTCGTTCTTTCAAGGATAAAGTTCCGGTATTCGGAATGCTGGAAAGAAACGGTCATTTAGTAGCAAAGGTAGTGCCCGATACCAAAGTAAGGACACTGCTCCCTCTGATAAAAGGCTATGTTAAATCCGGAAGCGTCATATATACTGACGGCTGGGACTATGGAGGAATAACCAATGATTACATTCAAAGGTCAGTAGACCATGAGAAACATTACTATGGCTCTACCTACACAACAGATAAGGGAGAAGTCATACAAGTAAGTACAAATGGTATTGAAAATGCTTGGTCGCACTTTAAAAGAATGATATTTGGAACTTATTACTCGGTTAGTAAAAAGCACCTCCAGCGATATATTGACGAATATGTTTTCAGATTTAATACCCGAAACATTAGTGATATTGAGAGATTTAATTACTTTTGTCTAACATTTATAAACTATCATGGCTAAAAAGAAAAAAGAAAAGGAAACAATTAAGGAGGCAGAAGTCACAGCCTCAGAGAAGGAGTTTAATAAACTTCTTATGGGAATGAGTATTCCTAAAACAAATATTAAAAAAAAGAAAGTATAGTTTTTAAATAATGCTTTATGAATTTTATCATAGATTGTCAAATTTACCCTTTTCATATAATGGTACATTTTGGAAATAAAAAAGGCTTAATTATGAATTTGAAAAAATACGGTATAAATCTTTCACAAAAAGATATAAAAGGTAAATATAAAAGTCTATTTCTAAATGATAATCAGACTGTACTATACATGGATATTATACCTAAAACTATAGATGAATTATCTATTTTGCAACATGAAATTTTTCATTGTGTAATGTTTATATTGGATAAAATTGGAATAAAATTGTCATATAAAACAGATGAAATTTATGCCTATCTTATCCAATATATAACTAAACAAATTTACCTTAAAATATCTCCTACTTCTTTTTCTTAATCGTAGAAGGTGTTTTAATGGTTTCTACTATAGCAGTTTTTTTACGCCTTTTGGCTTCTTCTATTGGGATAAATTGCCCAGTTTCTGCATCTCTGCCAATTTTTCGTGTTTTAGCCATAACAATATATTTAAGTTTACTTTGCAAATATACTTTTTAAGTTTGTATATTCAAAGTGAAATAGTATATTTGTAACGCATTAAGTAGTTAATGCTTCTTATGAAATTATAGCTCAATCGCCTTCTGAATCACCACCTCGGAATATAACGAGCTATGAACCAATACATATTGGGTGAGTTGTACCTATTTAGGCGCAGACTTCCCCATAATGTATTGTGGTTTGTGGTGAACCAAGAAGGCGTATGGCAATGGTCTGCGCTTTTCATACTCTTACGTTAGGTTATTGCTGAATGAAAAAGATTTTTTTTAATTTTAGTATTAACCAATAAAACAAAATGGTATGAAAACAACTTTAATGTCGTTAACTATTATCTCATTATTTTTCTCCTTTATTTGTTGCAACAAGCAAGAAACGATAGAAGACAAGATTAAGAAAGAATTTAAAATCTATGTAAATGAAAATTTTGGCGACCCAAACGATTTGAAAGAGGTTGTATCTATTGACTTAAAAGATACAGTGAGTTACCGACCTATATATGAAATAGTTTCAATGACTAAAGGACTTTATGAAAAAGGAAAGGAACAAGATGATAGCATATTTTACTATATAGAAGGAAAAGGATTTGCTAAAGTAGTAAATAAAATGACAAGAGCTGAGAAAGAAAAAATTGGCACTTACATGAAGGCATTGATAGATTTTTACGAGGATAAACAATTAGAATATATCTCTGTTGGAAAAGAATTAGATAAAATATTAGAATATAATGACAGTACAATGTATATTCATTATGAGATAAAAGCAAGAGTAACAAAAGGAGATATTAAGAGTTTAGATATATATCATGCTTACATAGATAATAATGGCAAAATTGATATTAAAGACCATATTAAGAAAATGAGCGAACTGCCAAAAAAATGGAGTGATATAGATAATGATTTAACTCGATTCAATGCTATTATGAAGGAAAAATTAGATTATCAACTACCATTTTTTAAGTTGTTTAATACATATCCTTCGATAAAAGAAAACTATGAAAAAAAATGAGTAAATTAGAAATAATCGCTATCTTAGCGGTCTAATTATAAACATAAGTTATACCCACCCGGCTTAGGGTCGGGTGGTATATAACTGCCTATTGATATTGTTTATTTCTTTTCGGAGCTCGTCTATTTTTTTATTGCCAAGTTCTAATGCTTCTATCTCCTGCCA
>CANQHK010000121.1 GCA_947623645.1 uncultured Bacilli bacterium | reverse complement strand
GGTTTTTCTACTTGCTATTTTTTGTAATTGTAATTTCTTTCCTAAAAATTTGATTCTTGCTATACCGATTAAATTTTCCAATTCTTCTGGCATATTTCCAAATCGATCGATTACTTCGTCTATTATATTTTGAATATCTTCTTCTGTTTTACATAGAGCAATCTTTTGGTATATTTCTATTTTCTGATTGGAATCACTAATATATTCATTTGGAATATAACTTGTCACATTTAAATCGATTTGAATATCTGTTTCTGGTCTAACTTTAATTCCTTTCATTTCTTTTATTACTTCATCTAATAAGTTACAATATGTATCGTATCCTACTTGTTCTAAATGTCCTGATTGGATTTCTCCGAAGCAGACTTCCTGCCCCACGAATCTCTAGATCTCTCATTGCTATTTTAAATCCAGAACCAAATTCCGTAAATTCTTTGATTGCTTTGAGTCTTTTATCTGCTATTTCTGAAAGTAATTTGTCTTTTCGGTAAGTAATATAGGCATATGCTTGTTTACTAGATCTTCCTACCCTACCACGAATTTGATATAATTGTGCTAATCCCATTCGATCCGCATTTTCAACAATAATAGTATTCGCATTCGGGATATCAATTCCCGATTCTAAAATTGTGGTACATACTAAAACATTAGATTTTCCCTCTACAAATTCTTGCATAATTTCTTCAATTCTTTTCCCTGCCATTTGACCATGTGCATAAACTACATTAGCTTCTGGAACTAGATCAGCAATTTGTGCTGCTTTCCTTTCAATTTCCTCTACATTATTAAATAAATAAAATACCTGACCTTCTCTTTCTAATTCTCTTGTAATGGCCTCTTTTACAACTTCTTTATCATATTCTAACACATAAGTCTGAACTGGTTTTCTATTATGTGGTGGTTCATAAATAATCGACATATCTCGAATTCCTACAATTGACATATGCATCGTTCTTGGAATTGGTGTCGCTGTCATAGTTAAGACATCAATATTATTTTTTAACTTTTTTATTTTTTCTTTTGCTTTAACACCAAAACGATGTTCTTCATCAATAATTAATAACCCTAAATCTTTAAATTCTACATCTTTACTTAGTAACCTGTGTGTTCCAATTACAATATCAACTTCTCCTAATTTTAATTTTTTTATTACTTCATCTTGGTACTTTTTACTTTTAAAACGGTTTAATATCTCTACTGTTATTGGATAATCCTTCATTCTTTCTTTAAATTCCTGATATTGTTGTTCAGCTAAAACAGTGGTCGGTGCTAAATATGCTACTTGTTTTCCATCCATACTAGCTTTAAAAGCTGCTCGAATTGCTACCTCTGTCTTACCATACCCAACATCTCCACAAAGTAGACGATCCATTGGCCTAGATTTTTCCATATCTTTTTTTACTTCTTCTATACATCTTAATTGGTCTTCTGTTTCTTGATAAAGAAATTTTCCTTCAAATTCATTTTGCCAAGGTGTGTCTTTGCTAAAGCTATATCCTTGTGATTTTTCTCGTTTAGCATATAATTCAATTAAATCTCTTGCTATCTCTCTTAAATTTTTCTTTACTTTTGCTTTCGTATTTTCCCAATCTTTACTTCCTAATCGGTTAATTTTAGGTTGTATGGCCTCTCCACCAATATATTTTCTAATAGAGTCTAAATCATTAGTAGGAATATATAAAATATCATCATTTTTATATTTTATTTTAATATAATCTTTTATCGTTCCATCTGCTTTTATCGTATTAACTCCAATGTAAATTCCAATACCATATTTTTTGTGTACTACATAATCGCCTACTTTTAAGTCAGCAAATACAATCTTTTCCCCTTCTTTAAAGACAGTGCTTGTAACTCTACTTTTTCTTTTTTCTCCACTAATCAATTCATCTGCTATGATAATAATTTGATTTAAATCATAGTTTTCAAAACCAGAAGATAATTTTCCAACTGAAATTGTAACAATGTTTTCCTGCGTACTCACTATGATAGTTTTATCTAATTTTTCTTCTATTTTATTAAAAATTGATTTTTCATCTAATATCTTCTTTAGTTTTTTTGCCTTTTCTTTGGTTTCAACTAGTATATAAATTTTCTTTTTTGCTTTAATTTCTTTTTCTAAATCATCAAATAGCGTTTTTATTTCACTCTTATAGTAGTTTACTTCTCGATAATGAAACCTATATCTTTCTTCCGCAACTTTTGCACTAGAATCTTGCTTTTCTACATAAATTAACTGCCTTTTCTTAAGTATTTCTTCCATTTGTTCAAAGTCTAACATATTTTTAATAGCATCTGGAATCATTTTATTTTTTTCCATTAAAGATTTTTCTAAATTCTGATTATCTACCTTTATATTTTTAGCTCTTTGCTTTATTTTTCCAATTTGATCTAAAATTATACCATAATTACTATTGAGATAATCTAATATTGTACTTTGCTTTTTATAAAAGCTATTGAAATATTTATCTATTTTGCTAATATAATTTCCTTCTTTTATTTGCTCAATATCTCCTTCTAGCGACTCTTCTTTTAATCTATTTTTATTATTTTCTTTTAGAGCATTACAAATTTCTTGAATATCTTCTTCTAAAATATACTCATGTGCTGGATATATGGTTGTTGTTTCTTTTGTATCAATAGATCTTTGACTTAAAATGCTAAAATCACGAATTGAATTCACTTCATCTCCCCAAAATTCAATTCTAATACCAGTTTTATCATCAATGGCTATATCAATAATTCCTCCTCTTACACTAAACTGCCCCCTTCCTTCTATTAGTTCACATCTTACATATCCTAGCTTCACTAGTTTTTGTTTTATTTCTTCTAACTTATAAGTTTCTCCTACTTTAAATTTTAATTGATTCTTATATAGCGATTTCTTTTCTGGGAGTTTTTGCATAGCAGCTTCTATAGTCGTTACCACTATTAAATTCTTTTTTGACTGTATTTCATTTAAAATTTCAATTCTTTGATATGGCAATTCTTTGC
>CANQHK010000120.1 GCA_947623645.1 uncultured Bacilli bacterium | reverse complement strand
TCTTAAAACAGGAGCATCAACAAGAGAAACTGCCAAGTATTTTTCAGAAAACCGGTTTCCGATTAGCAATTGTACCGTTTCTGTATATTTAAATTCAAGACTTCCAAAAATTAATCAAGAAAAATATCGTTTGGTAAGAAAAATTTTAAAAGAAAATTTGCCGAAAAGTGTTGAAACTGTAAAAGTGAGAAGAAGAGTATATGAAGCAGTTATGTTTCTGTTAAAGGGATATACCATTCCTCAAATCGTTGAAGAAATGAATCAAGAAAATCCAGAAGAACCGGTTACTTTTGATATTATTTATGATGATTTAACAAGTCGACTAAAAAGGGTCGAGCAAGATCCTAGTGTTTTAGAAGACGTTCAAAGAAGATTAACAGAAAATCGATTCGATAATCTTATAAATCAAGGAATTAACCGAAAAACTTCGAGAAATGGAAATTCAAGTTCGAAAAAAAGATGAAAAGAGCAGTTTATATTCATATTCCATTTTGCAGAAATATTTGTTCTTATTGTGACTTCTGTAAGATGTATTATAATGAAAAAATGGTCAATGATTATCTAGAGGCTTTAAAAAAAGAAATCGAAGAAGTCTATCAAAAAGATCAAATTAAAACCATCTATATAGGCGGAGGAACACCAAGTGTATTGACTCTAGAACAATTAAAAAAATTATTTTCTCTTTTGAAAATATTTCCAAAAGAGGAATTAGAGGAGTTTACCATTGAAATGAATCCTGAAGATATTACGGAAGAAAAATTGCAATTATTTTCAGAAAATAAAGTAACAAGAATTAGTATTGGGCATCAAACCAAACATTTAAAGTATCGCAAAGAATTAAACCGAACTTCGATCGTTACAAAAGAACAAATAAAACTTGTAAAGAAGTATTTTCAAAATGTAAATGTAGATCTCATGTATGGCTTTCAAAAGGAAACAAAAGAAGAACTTTTAGAAGATATTTCGTATCTTTTGGAGCTTCAAGTTCCTCATATTTCTACATATTCTTTAATTTTAGAAGAACATACAAAATTATATATCAATTCCTATAAACGACTAGAAGAAGATATAGATGCTGAATTTTATAGCTTTTTGCAAGATATTTTAGAAAAAAATGGATATCATCAATATGAAATTAGTAACTTTGCGAAAGAGGAATATTTTTCAAAACATAATTTGACTTATTGGAATAATGAAGAATACTATGGCTTTGGACTTGGAGCATCTTCTTATTTAAATTCTATTCGCTCTACGAATACGAGAAGTATAAATCAATATTTAATAGGAAATCGAGTTTTGGAAAAAGAAATTTTAACGAAAGAAGACAAAATGATTTATGAAATGATTTTAGGACTTCGAAAAACAGAAGGAGTGGAAGGAAAAAGTTTTTTTGAGAAATATGGTTGCAACATCGAAAACTCTTTTGATATAATAGATTTAGAGAATCTAGGATATCTAAAAAAGAAAAATGGATATCTTTATATTCCAAAAGAATATTTGTATTTGGAAAATACGATTCTGATTCATTTTTTGGAGGTAGTAAAGTGAAAGAAGAGAAGTTTCAAGTAGAATTAAATTATATTTCTGATAAAAGATTAAAGGATAGTACCAAAGTTTTGGTTCGGGAGTTGCCGGATTATTTCTTCCTAGTTGCAGCAAGTTCTACTGGTAAGTATCATCCTGCTTTTTCTCTTGGAGAAGGAGGACTTTTGAGACATACTAAAGTAGCTGTAAAAATTGCAAAGAGTTTGTTTGATAATCCTATTTTTGGAAGTAAATATACAAAGAAAGAACAAGATATGATGATCATTTCTTTGATTCTACACGATGGGATAAAGCATGGAATACCAGAAGATAAATATACCAAAGCTGACCATCCTTTACTTGCTGTAGAATTTATTGAAAAGAATAAAGAGAAGACAGAATTTACAGAGGACGAAGTAAAATTTATAGAAGATTGCATAAAATCTCATATGGGCCCTTGGAATACAGATTACTTGACAAAAGAAGAAATCTTGCCAAAGCCTCATACAAAATATCAAAATTTTGTTCATCTATGTGATTACTTAGCAAGTAGAAAATTTTTAGATGTAACTTTTAAAAATGGAGAAATTGTAGAATAGAAAAAAGAAGTTATGAGGGATCGTTATGAAGGGAAAAATTATTGTTGTTGAAGGAACGGACTGTAGTGGGAAAGAAACACAAAGTAGATTATTAGTAGAAAAGTTAAAAGAATTAGGGAAAAAAGCGGTATATTTATCTTTCCCTATGTATGATACACCAACAGGAAAAATCATAGCTGGGCCTTTTCTTGGAAATCCAGAAGTATCCGATGGTTGGTTTCCTGAAAAAAGCAGTAAAGTGGATCCCAAAATTGCTTGCTTATATTTTGCTGCAGATCGAAAATATAATATTCATAAAGTAGAAAAATATTTGGAAGAAGGATACTATGTTATTTTAGATCGCTATACAAGTTCTAATATGGCTCATCAAGGATGCAAAATTCTAGATCGAGATGAAAGATTTAATGTTTTTCAGTGGATTGATAAATTAGAATATTGGCTTCTTGATTTACCGAAACCAGATTTGACAATATTTTTGCATGTTCCTTTTGCTCTTACAAAAATTCTTATGCAAAATAGAGAAGTCATCGATGCAAATGAAAAAGATGATGAATATTTAAAGAATGCGGAAAAAACCTACATTGAACTATCCGAATTATACAATTGGATAAGAATCGATTGTAGTAGAGACAATGAATTAAAACCAATTGATGAAATTCATCAACAAATATTAAATGTCATTTTAGAATACGAAAAAAATAAAAGATGAAATGGAATCGTTGAATAAGAATGAATTTAAGAGTGAAAAAATTTCACTTTACAGTTAAAAGTGAAATTTTTTTCATTTTTTTTCTTTATATTTTGATAGAAAAGACGGGAATAATAGTGATTTGAAATATAAAAATAAGATTTACAGTGGTGGTAGTTTGTGATAAAATAGAATTATAAAATAAGAATAGACAAAATATTTAGGATAGAGATGCTATATTTATAAAAATAAAGGAGTTCATGAAAGATGAGTGAAAAAGAGAAGAAAAAACAAATTG
>CANQHK010000119.1 GCA_947623645.1 uncultured Bacilli bacterium | reverse complement strand
GTAAATGATAGCATCCTTGATGTTGACTTACTTGGAGATGAGGTTAAAACTAAAGTTGTAAGTTTAAAAAAAGAAGAACAAAAGAAAATGAAAGTTTTAAGCAAAATCATTTCTATAATCTCTAAAATAGGAAGAATTTTTTGTTATATTGCTATTCCTTTTCTTTGTTTAATTTTAGTTGCTTCGCCTTATTTGATTAATAAAGTGGTAATAAAAGATAATCATTTAACTTTAAATTTGAAAGATCATAATATCAACCTTTCAGAAGAAAATGACAAAGTAGTCTTAAAAGTTGGAGGAATCATTTTAGCAGATGCTGATAAAGAATTTTTAAATACTAAAGTAGTATCTATATTTGAAAATAATAGTAAAGCTAAAGTAATTGGTTATGTTGAAACAGGTTTTGCTAGTCTTTTAGTAGTAATTATTTTGACATCAATCATATTTAAGCATTTAGAAACTTTATTTGATAATATTAATAAAGGAGAAACACCATTTACTTTAGAAAATGTAAGTTTAATAAAGAAGATTGCTTGGAAAATGATTATAATAATCATAATAAGTAATTTTGGCGGTGGTATATTTGAATTGTTATTAAGTTCTGATTTAAATGTAGAGTTTGAAACTTATGATTTAGTAGAAATATTATTCTTATTTAGTTTATCCTATATATTTGAATATGGGAGATTGTTAGGGCTTGAAACGAAAGGTCAAATGTATGGTAATAGCAATGAATAAAAAATAAGCGATAGAGAAAGAAAAAAATTTAAAAAAACTTACAAAAAATTCAAAAAAATAGTATAATATAATTGATTTGAAATATTAAGCCTATTATCAATGTGTAGCAGAAATGCGTAAGTCCTATTGTATATGGACTTACGTATTTTAGTTGATAGAGAGGTGTTAAAATTGTATAAAATAAATGATTATTTGGTTTATAAAAAAGATGTATGTAAGGTGAAAGATATAAAAAAGAATAAGATGAATGGTCTTAATTATTATATTTTAGTTCCAATCGATGATGATTCTCTTATAATTGATATTCCTACCGATAATAGAATGGGATTCATTAGAAATATTATTAGCAAGGAAGAAACAGAAAAATTAATAAACAAAATTCCAAACATAGAACCTTTAAATAATATTGATGACAAATATATTGAAAGAACTTATAAAGATTTAATCTATAATGGTACACATGAAGATTTAATCAAAATTATTAAAACATCTTATTTAAGAAATGAAGATAGAGTAAATAATAAGAAGAAATTAAGTGATAAGGATACAAAATATTTTGAACAAGCAGAGAAATATTTATATAATGAATTAGCAATCTCACTAGGAATGAATTTTGAAGAAACAAAAGAGTACATTATTCATAAAGTCAATGAATTAATAAATTAAAAAAACAGGATTACTTAAAAATACAAAATATGATATAATTGGTTGGTAATACATATGACACATGTAGTGCTATGCACATAAATCTGATTACAGAGATGTATTTAAGAAAAGTGCATAGTTTCTATGTGTGTTTTTTTGTATAAAAAAGGAGGTGAAGGGAATGCCACAAAATAAAAAAGAAAGAGCTATATTTGCATTTATCACTGTTTTAATAACGGTTCATGCATATGTTTTTTATAGTCTATATGTCATAAATGGAAGTACATTAATGCAAGTATCTGAAAAAACAAGTGTACTTAATGCAATTAATTCTTTAGGTGGAGTTTATATGGTTGGTCGTTATTTGCCAATATGGGTTGTAGTGTTCGTAGAATTATGCTTTGCATATCTATTTGAAATGTTCGTTGGACAACCATTTTCATTCAAAATGGCATGTAAGACTTTTGATATTAAAAAGACAGATTCTGTTATATTTGAAACGGCTGTAATTACATCTACCGTTGCAATAATGGTTCCTATAATGAGTTTCATAGCTGCATGGTTATATTATCCATATTATATGGGATTTAATATATTTACTTTGCTCGCTAACTGGTTAAAATTAATATGTTTTAATTTTCCGTTTGCATATTTTACTCAATTATTTTTTATCCAACCATTTGTAAGACAAATATTTAAGACTCTATTTAAAAGAAAATAACGGTTCTTAAAAAATATAAAAAATTAAATTCCCTTTTCTACTTTGAAAACACTGATAGTATAGGATTATTTTTTCTATTATTGAATATTTAATATAGATCAGAAAGAAGAACCATGCAGAGCTAGAAAATAAAAAACATATTAAAAAGATTGATTCTATGGTATAATTCAATTAATGGGAATGATAGCAGAGTTCTATTTTAGAAAATAATTTATAAAAAAATCTCTCCCTAAAACACATAAAAATTAAAGAGAAGAGGAAAACAAAATGAAATGTTGTAGAAATTGTGAATGGACAATATCAGAAGAATTAGAAGAAGCCATCATGGAAGAACAAGGATATTTAGAAGAAGATGAAACTCGACCTCGTGCTGGGGATTGTTGCTTAGAAATGGAAAAAGATAAAAATTGTTGCTGTAGAGAACATACATTTATAGATGTTGATTCCTTTTATCAAGAATATCAAATTATGTACGATGAATCCTATCTTGGTCCTGGAATTTTAATTTTTTCTAAAAAAGACGGAAAAATAGATAGTTTTATAAAAATCAGTGCTTATGGAATGGGAGGATTCCCAACGATTCTTATTCGCGGTTTTGAAAAAAACAAAAAAGATTTATTCGATGATGAATTTCGTACAATAGAATGGAAGGTAAGAGAAGATGAAATTCTGTATCTGCCTCTAAAAGAATTGGCAATAAATTTATATCATGAATCTTTATATTCAATAGATCCTAGGGAGCAAGGAAGAAATCATTTAAAAGTAGAGGCATATCGAGATAATTATTATTTAATTGATTATGTAAAACTAACTTTAGTAAAAGATATTTATGGAGTAAAAGAAGGAACAGATTTTATTGATATACTATTAGGGGACGATATGACCTGTCAAAATTATAGTGCTATTTCTACATTCTATCAACGATTATCAAATCTTGATGCACCAAATGCGACCGAAGAAGATATTCAAAAAATTCTTATAAAAAGATAAAGATTACGGAAAGGGGCTGTCTCAAAATTAAGTGATTGATTTTGGATCAGTCTCTTTTTATTTTTTGTTTTGGAAAAGGGAATTTTTCCTCTTTTAAATTAGATGGCATATTCCAATAATTCCTCTTTATTTTTTTG
>CANQHK010000118.1 GCA_947623645.1 uncultured Bacilli bacterium | reverse complement strand
CCGTTGCACTATCAACGACAACGCGACTTCCAAGAATAATCGCTACAATTCCCAAAAGAGTAAAAGCAATCGATTTTTTCAAAGGCAGAATTTCATCTTCCGCCTCCTCCTCTGTCTTCTTTCGAAACATCGAAATTAAATAATAAAGGAAAACAGAGAAAAATAACAAAATAACACAGCCATCTCCTCTTGTTAAAATGTTTTCTTTTCCCCCTAAATACGTATCACTCATTAAAACAATCAAAGCAGAAGTTAAAAGTAAAGTAATAGGAATTTCTTTTTTTACCGTTGCATTTTTCACAGTCAAATCATGAAACATACTAGCAACTCCTAAAATAAGTAAAATGTTTAGGATATTACTACCGATAACATTTCCTAAAACAATATCTCCCGTTTTGGATAACATCGCTTGAATACTGACAGCAAATTCTGGAGCACTGGTTCCAAAAGCAACAATTGTAAGTCCAACAAACATTTTGGATAAATGACAATTTCTTGCTACTCCACTTGCTCCATCAACAAAGAAATCAGCACCTTTTATAAGTACGACAAAACCAACGACGAGCAATACAATTTGTAAAAGCATTTTTTTTTATCTCCTTTCCAAAAATAAAAAAACGCGGACTTTTTTCCCTAAGGACGAAAAACCGCGGTACCACCTTATTTTATAGATTGCTCTATACACTTTTTGTTATAACGGAACAACCGTCTTTATCTTATCCATAAAGCGCAAAAACTCGAAAGTGATCCGAAAACTATTTTCTAAATCGTTTGCACCAACCACGACTTCTCTTTTAGATCTTTTTAGTTTTCCGTCTTTCTCACTTGCTTTTTCTTGTCTATTATATCACATTTTATGTAAATAGCAAGGAAAAAAATAACATAAATTTTAAAAAACTTATATTATTTATTTAACTCTCTTTCAATGGCATCTTCAATTCTTCTTTGTAAATCATTCACATCTTGAAGTGCATGAAATATAATTTCATCTGCATTTTGTTTGGCTTTTTCTAGAAAATCATCGCTACTATCACGAACATTCAAATTATTTTGGCTTCTCTTTAATTGTTCTATTTCTTCTTTTTGAGAAGCAATAATTTGTTCTAGACTCTCTAACCGTCGAAGTGTTTCAACGAGATATTTGTTAACATCATCTTTAGAGTAACCAAATAGTTCTTGTTTAAACATTTGCTACCAGTTAAATTCGTCTTCTTCTTTATCTCTTTTTATTCCTTTATTCATAGCTTTTGGATTTTCATCACTAATTTTACCATCCACTTTAACATTATTTGGAGTACATAAGAATACTCCTCCCCCCAACTTTTGCAAGTCTCCTTTTAAAGCATATAGTGTACCACTTAAAAAGTCGATAATTCTTTTGGCTTGATCAGGGGTTACTCTTCTTAAGTTTACAACAACTGCATTTCTTTTTTTCAAATGATCTGCTATTTGTGTTGCTTCGGAAAAAGCACGTGGTTCAACTAGGATCATTTTACTAGAAGACGTATCTTCTGATTGTGTTTCTTTATCTTTTTCATAGTAAACATCTTCGTCTGTTGCTGGCACTTTTTCTTCTTCAGCAATTCCTAAAAAACCTTTTAATCCATTTAATGCCATTTTGTTCCCTCCATATCTTCTAATCACTATTATATATTTTTTTTTTAATTCTTGCAATAGAAAGTATTAAAAATTTTAAAAAAAGAACAAGAATTTAGAAAGAGGAAAAAGGACAAAAGAAAGTTGCATATCTTCCTCTACCAAAAGAATAAAATATACTATGAAAAAGAAATTATGGAAGAAAAACGTAGAGGTTTTTCAAGGAAAAAAATATCTATTTAAAAAGAAGAATTATTTTGAAGGTTGGTATTTCAAACAATCGACGAAAAAAGATGTTCTTGCAATCATCCCGGGGATTAGCATTACCAAAAAGAAAAAGGAAGCTTTTATTCAAATCATTACCAAACAAGCTTCTTACTACAAATCATTTCCCATAGAGGAGTTTTCTTATCAAGAAGAACCCTTTTTCATTACGATTGGGGAAAATTTTTTCTCGTTTGAAAAAATCCATATGGATATTGATGAGGAAGATTTAAAAGTTAAAGGAGACATCTTCTATCAAAAACATCAAAAAATTAAAACCACCCTTCTCTCCCCAAACATTATGGGTCCATTTTCTTACCTTCCTTTTATGGAATGCAATCATGCAATTATCAGTATGAAATGTAACACTTCAGGAAAATTACAAATCAACAAAAGAAAAATGGATTTCAAAAAAGGAAATGGTTACATAGAAAAAGATTGGGGCATATCTTTTCCAAAATCGTATATTTGGATGGAGGCCAACAGTTTTCAAAAGAAAGATGCAAGCTTCCTACTATCCATTGCCAAAGTCCCTCTAAAATTTATGGAATTTGAAGGAATTATTTGTGTTTTAAAAACAAAAGGAAAAGAATACCGGCTAACAACTTACAATCATGCAAAAATTTGTGAAAAAGAAGAAAAAGATAATCAAGTAAAAATTCTTTTAAAACAAGGAAAATATACTTTAGAAGTACTCGCAATCTATAATCCAGGAAACAAATTAATTGCTCCACAAAAAGGAAACATGAAAAAAGATATTTTAGAAAGTTTAGAATCTAAAATATCTGTTTGTCTAAAGAAAAAGGATAAAATTATATTCAAAGATACAAGCAAAGATGGGGGTTTAGAAATCGTATAATTTACGATTTTCTTATTTTTTCTAAGATGTTGTTAAAGGAACAAGAACTGCACGAGATGAATGATTAAAGTATCCACTACCATTATCAGTATAGAAGCTAAACACACCTGTACCCGAATCCGAAGTAAGACTACTATCTCCACCACGACTAAGCCAAGGAAAAGTAGTGGAAACAAAGTAGGCAGCATCGCCATACCATCCTGCGGTTTCTGATAATGCATGTCCATAACAGATTCCACCATTGCAAGCTGTTGCAGCTTCCTCTTTTGTATATAAATCGTAATACTTTTTATCAAGACCTTCTAAATTACTTAAAAAACCACTATATAATACTATTTGGTTGAAATTTTCCATAGCATATTCAAAAGTTCCTCCATTCATATCATAGACTCCTGTGATATTTCCCGTTGTACTTGCTTGAATACCATATTGTCCATCATATTGATTATCAGAATTACTGCATACAGCTGAATCATTACCAGTACCTTGATCACTTGCTCCGATTCCCGTTATAAAATTACTACAATTATTT
>CANQHK010000117.1 GCA_947623645.1 uncultured Bacilli bacterium | reverse complement strand
GTATGGAAACATACTATTTTTTTTGTTATAATAATGAATGAAAAAGAAAGAGGTGTAAAAATGGGATTAACAGCAGGTATTGTAGGACTTCCAAATGTTGGAAAGAGTACACTTTTTAATGCCATTACAAAACAAAGTATTTTAGCAGCAAACTATCCATTTGCAACCATTGAACCAAACGTTGGAGTAGTTTGTGTTCCCGATGAAAGACTTGAAAAATTAAATGAAATGTATAAACCAGAAAGACTCATTCCAACCAGTTTTGAATTTACGGATATTGCTGGGCTTGTAAAAGGAGCAAGTCAAGGAGAAGGATTAGGAAATAAGTTTTTATCTCATATTCGAGAAACCGATGCTATAGTAGAAGTTGTTCGTTGCTTTCAAGATAACAATATTATTCATGTCGAAGGAGAAATTGATCCAATTCGAGATATTGAAATTATAAATCTTGAATTAACCTTTGCAGATTTAGAAACAATAGGAAATCGAATTGATAAAATAAAGAAGAAAGCTCAATCGACCAAAGATAAAGATACAATAATGGAAATCGAAGCTCTTACCAAAGCTAAAGAAAATCTAGAAAAAAATATTCCATTAAGACAAATTTCATTTACAGAAGAAGAACAAGAAAGTTTAAAACAATATAATTTCTTAACAATAAAACCAATTATCTATTTAGCAAACGTCAAAGAAGAGGAATTATCAAAAGAAAATCCTTATGTAAAACAAGTAGAAGAATATGCCAAAAAAGAGAATGCTATAACTCTTCAAGTTTGTGCTAAAGTAGAAGCAGAATTAAGTGAACTGGATGATGCTGACAAAAAAGAAATGTTAGAAGCTTTAGGAATCCAAGAAAGTGGACTTGATCAACTCGTTAAAGCAACTTATCACTTATTAGGACTAGAAACTTATTTTACAGTTGGAAAAGATGAAGTTCGGGCTTGGACTTATAAAAAGGGAATGAATGCTAAAAAGTGTGCAGGAATTATCCATACTGATTTTGAAAAAGGATTTATTAAAGCAGAAGTTATGTCTTACCAAGATTTAATAAAGTATGGAAGCGAACTAAAAGTAAAAGAAAATGGAAGAGCAAGATTAGAAGGAAAAGACTATATTATGCAAGATGGAGACATCTGTTATTTTCGATTTAATGTATAAAAAAAGCGGCTATAAAAGCCGTTTTTAATTGCAAGCAACATTTTTTTCTTCTAAGAGAACGATTTCTTTCTTTTTTAAAGATTTCTGAACATCAATCACTCTTTGATTAGAAGAACCTTTCCATCTTAAAAGAGGATTGTGTAGTTCATCCTTATATTGCCCATCCACTAAAACATCAATATAATTCAAAACCTCTTTATCTTTTAAATCTCGATCCATCAAAAATCCAGTCCATACCCAAAGCGTTTTATTCGGAAATTTTTCTTTAAAAGCTTTTGCTAAAGCAAGAGTTCCATCGATATTTTTTGGATGCATTGGTTCTCCACCTAAGATGGATAAACCAACAATATGGTCGAGAGAGCAAAGTTCTAATACTCTCTCGATTGTTTTTTCTGTAAATTCTTGACCTCCTGCAAAATCATGAGTTTCAGGATTGAAACAGTTTTTACAGTGAAAAGTACACCCCTGCATAAAGATAGATACTCGAACTCCCGGTCCGTTAGAAATATCCATCTTTCTTATTTTATTATAGCGCATAACTAAGCCTCAGCTTCTTTATTGTCTACATGAAGAACACGTTCTTTAATTTCTTGTGTTCTACCTTTATTCCAGAAGTTTGTACCGATATATCCACAAGTACGTCTTGCAACATTTAATTTATCGTGATCTCTATTTCCACAATTTGGACAATACCATTCTAGATTATCATCAATTAAAATTTCACCCGTATATCCACATTCTTGGCAGAAATCAGATTTTGTATTTAATTCAGCATACATAATATTATCATAAATAAATTGAATAATTTCAATAACAGCATCTAAGTTATTTGTTAAATTAGGAGTTTCTACATAAGAGATAGCACCACCTGGGCTAAGTTGTTGAAATTCACTTTCAAGTTTTAATTTTGTAAAGGCATCAATTTCTTCAAATACAGGAACATGATAAGAATTTGTAATATAATCCCGATCTGTAATTCCTTTGATGACACCAAAACGATCCTTTAAGCATTTTGCGAATTTATAAGTCGTAGATTCAATAGGAGTACCGTAAACACTATAGTCAATATCTTCTACTTCTTTCCATTTTTTACAAGCATCATTCAATCTTTTCATAACTTCAAGTCCAAATTCTTTTCCTTTTCCGTTATCTGTATGAGAATGACCAGTCATGTACTTAACACATTCGTAAAGTCCAGCGTAACCAAGAGAAATTGTAGAATAACCGTGATGTAATAAATCGTGAATGCTTTCTCCCTTTTTAAGACGAGCTAGAGCACCATGTTGCCAAAGGATTGGAGCAACATCACTTGTCGCTTTACTAAGTCTCTTATGACGAATTTGTAAAGCTCTATGACATAGTTCAAGTCTGTCATCCAATATTTTCCAGAAGTCATCCATATTTTTATCAGATGATAAAGCAACATCAACTAAATTAATAGTAACAACACCTTGATTGAAACGTCCATAATATTTTGGTTTACCATTTTCATCGACATAAGGAGTTAAGAAAGAACGACATCCCATACAAGGATAACATTGTCCATCACCATTTTTATCAATTTTAAGTTTTTTCATCATTTTTTCAGAAATATAATCTGGAACCATTCTCTTAGCAGTACATTCAGCAGCAAGCTTTGTTAAATACCAATATTTACTACCTTCTCGAACGTTATCTTCTTCAAGAACATATAAAAGTTTTGGGAAAGCAGGAGTAATATAAGCACCAGCTTCATTTTTCATTCCTTGAATTCTTTGTTTTAAAACTTCTTCAATAATCATAGCAAGTTCTTCTTTGTATTCTTCTGTTTCTCCTAGATACATACAAACACTTAAGAAAGGTGCTTGACCATTAGTAGTTGTCATAGAGTTAATTTGATATTGGAAAGTTTGAACACCATCGATAATTTCTTTTTTTAAATCTTCTTTGGCATACTTTTCACAATCTTCTTTTGAACATTTTCTTTTCTTATATTTATCTAAATAACGTTTATAACTATCCCGAACAAAAGGTGCAAGATGCGTTAAAGTAATCGTAACACCACCATATTGACTAGAGTTAACTGCAGTTATTAATTGTGTTGCAATCGTCATAGCTGTTAAGAATTTA
>CANQHK010000116.1 GCA_947623645.1 uncultured Bacilli bacterium | reverse complement strand
ATACTTATTGTAATATATTATTTTTAAGATATTACAATTTCTATAAGAATTGTTACTGGGTTCCTGTTGTCAATGAGGAATTATAAAGAAATTTATATAAAATCGGTGACATTTTAACTAATGTTTAACACGGATTCCCTTTATATAATATCTTGTTGTAGTTAATTTAATTTTGAAAAATCCTTTTATAAAAACTCAATTATACTTAACCTCTTATTTTCTCATTCGTTAATATTTACATTTTTTTCTATCATTTTTCTTAAATAAGAGTCTGTCATTCCTGCTATATAATCTATTACCATTCTTTTATCAGAAGTTTTTTCTAGATAATCTTGACTCATATCATTTAAAAACACTTCAAATATATCACTTTCTTTTTGATTATTACGAATATCGGATAAATATTTATCAAACAATGCATTCATTCCTTTTTCGTAAAAATCTAATTTTTCTTTACTGTTTGCATTAGAGTAAATATGTTCATAATTAAACTTTTTTAAATCTAATACCGCTTTAAACACTCTTTCACTCATTGCAATATATGGTTTATCCATACTCTGTTCAAGAATATCTAATATGATTGTGTTTACAATTTCTTTATTGGTAGATCCTAAAACTTTCGAAATATTTTCGGGAATATCTTTTCTTTTTATTTTTTTCATTTTAATTGCATCTTCTATGTCTCTACCAAGATATCCAACAATATCACTGAGTCTAACAACACAACCCTCTAACGTCATTGGTCTTAATTTTTTTAAAGTATTTTTATCTGTATAACAATTTTCATATTCTTTTAAAAATTCTTCTTTTGTTTTCTTTAAAGGTTTATAAATAGATGTTAAAAGCTCTCCGTTATGGCATAAAATTCCATCTAAAGTTTGAATCGACAAATTAGAACCTTTTCCTTTATTTTCAATAAATAGATAATTTCTAACACTTTGTACATTATGGCTGAAAATTTCTCCTAATTCTCTCATGGAAATGCGATTCAACATAGCTTCCCCCGGATGACCTAAAGGAGTATGGCCGATGTCATGTCCTAAAGCACTCGCTTCAATTAAATCTTCGTTAAGTCCTAAAGCCCTACCAATTGTTCGAGCAATTTTACTAACCAATTGGACATGAACCATTCTTCTTGAAATATGATCATTATCAGAGAACGAAAAAACTTGAGTTTTATTAGAATACCTCGTATAAGATAAAGAATGAATTATTCGATCGACATCTCTAAAAAAAGGAGCCCTGATATCTTCCTTTTCTGGAACGATTCGAATAGCTTCACTACTTTTGGTAGCATAAGGACTAAAAAATTCTTCTCTTTGAATCATTCTTTTATGAACTTCTTTTAAATCAAGCATACTATACCTTCTTTCTCATCATTGAATAAGGGACAATGTTTCCTTTAAAATACATATATAAAGTTTCATCAGGATGTCTTGCTACAGAGATAGACTCTCCATTATGATTTTGTAAATTGTCAACAATAAAGGAATAAATTTTCCCACTTGGAGTAAAGATTTCTACTTCATCTCCAACAGAAAAATAGTTTCTTTCTAACATGGTAATCTTTCCACTTTTTTTATCATAATTGGTTATTAAAGCTAAGAAATCTTGATTGGATAATTCTTGTCGTCCTGTGTAATACTGATCCTTTTCATCTGCAAGTTTTGTAAAATAATGAGAACTTGTTTCACGATTGGCAACTCTTCCTAAAACTTTTTCTAAATATGTAAGTTTTTCTTCGGTCAGGGTATGGTCATAAATAGAATCAATCAATTTTCGATAGCAAGAAACAACTGTGGCTAAATAATATAAACTTCTCATTCTGCCTTCAATTTTTAAACTTCGAACTCCAATTCGAATGGCATCTTGAATATATCTTGCCATATTTAAATCTTTTGTTGCCATTGTAAATTTTTCGTCCTGACCATCAACAGAAAATGCAAAACGACAAACTTGACTACATCCTCCTCGATTAGAATCTCGATTCGTTAAATAATTCGATAGAACACATCTTCCACTATAAAATGTACACATTGCGCCATGAATAAAAATTTCTATATCCATCCCTGTTTTTTCAATAATTTCTTGAATTTCTTCTCGGGATAGTTCTCTGGCCGTTACCACTCTTTTTACTCCTTGTTTTTTGAAAAATTCTACAGTTTCATAGTTACAAGTTGAATTTTGAGTACTGACGTGAATCTCTACTTTTGGAAAATGCTCATGGATATAAGAAATGATAAACGGATCGCTAACAATAATTCCATCAACCCCTGCTTCTACAATTTCTTCAAGATAATGATAGATATCCTTTGTATCTTCATTATGAAAAACAATATTTACGGTGATATAAACTTTTTTCCCCAATTGATGTGCAAAAGTGCAAGCTTCCTTTATTTCGTCGATAGAAAAATTGGTTGCATTTGCTCTTAATCCAAAACGCATTCCCCCAATATAAACAGCATCTGCTCCATATAATAAGGTTACTTTTAACCGTTCCAAATCACCTGCTGGTGCTAATAATTCAATTTTTTTCATATTCTTTCACCCGATATATTGTTTTCTTATAGAGGAATCCGGTATAATCTCCAATCCATTCTGAAATTTTTGATGAATCAACGTTTTCTTTTCCAATTAGAATATCATGGACAATCTGTAGACATTCGAAAGCAATATTTTCAGAAAGACAGTTTAAATCAACGATTCCATAATCAAAATTTTTATCTCTCATCTTTGGAAGAGCACTTATTCCATTGACAATTTTAGAAGTTAAAAATGTAGTTCCCTCTTTTTCTTCACGAACAATAAAGTTGTCTTTACTAATATTTTCATGAATGGTTAACTCAGAAGGTCCATTTTTTATTCCACTAGATTTGTAATAATTATGAAGAAGAGTTCTTCTTGAAAAAGAAATAACGGGTTGATAGATAATGTTCGCAAATAAAATAGAAGTACAATTTTCCCGAATTTCTATCATTTCTTCTAATGTTATTTCATTGGATAACATGGCACCTTTTGCTCCTTGCTCCATATAATAACGGATAGTGTTGTAATTAGTAACCATATGCGTTTGATTCCATACAAGTAGGAGTTTGAGTTTTAACTTTTGAGCAATGGATAAAACTGCCAAGTCATAAAAGAAAACTCCCGATACGTTCATTTTATCTAGTTGAATAAGGATTTCTTCTACTTTTCTTACTTCCTGATTAAAAATATTTTTATTTAAAACAACGAAAACTTCTTTTCCTGTTAAAAGAACTTTGGAAATTTC
>CANQHK010000115.1 GCA_947623645.1 uncultured Bacilli bacterium | reverse complement strand
TTTAAAATTTACGGTTGGAATTTTATCCAATATTACAGAAGATCATTTAAATATTCATAAAACGATTGAAAATTATGTTGATTCGAAGATGGAACTTTTACGGAAAGTAAAAGAAGATGGTTTTTCGATTCTTAATACCGATGATCAATATTATGAACTTGCTAAGAAAAATGCTCAAGGAACTATTTTAACATTCGGGAAAAAGTCTGATGCAACGATGCGTTTATTAAAAGTTAAAGAGAACGCAAGTTCAACCGAAGTAACCTTTTCCTATCAAGAAAAAAATTATACAACAACGCTTCCTTATATTGGAGAAGTAAATGCTTATAATCTTCTTGCTAGTCTTCTTGCTTGTATTGCTTTGGGAGAAAATTTACAGGATTTATTAGAAAAAGTTCCAAGTTTACCAAAAATTCCAGGGCGACTTGAAGTTGTTTATCAAAAAGATTATACGGTAATGCTTGATTATGCTCATACAACGGATGCTTTTCAAAAAATTCTTCCTGTTTTAAATCGAATTAAGAAAAGAAATTTGGTTGTAGTAACTGGATCAGCAGGTGGAAGAGAACATGAAAAAAGACCCAAGATGGGATCCTATATTTTAGATCATGCTGATTTTGTCATCTTTACCATGGATGATCCAAGATATGAAAAAGTAGAGGATATCATTCGAGATTTAACGAGGGATGCAAATAAAAAGAATTATCAAACAATACTCGATCGAAAGGAAGCTATTTATTATGCTCTTGATCATGCTGAAAAAGGAGATCTCATTCTTATTGCTGGAAAAGGAGCAGATACTTATATGGCAGTAGAAGATAAATATTTGCCATATTCTGATTTCGAGGTTATTCAAGAATATTATCAAAAATAAAAGAAAAATACTTAGAGAAGAAGAAATTCAAAATTCTTCTTTTTTTCTTGACATTTTCCATGGGGGAGGGGGTACAATAGTTATAGATAATAAGAAACTAAAAGTTTTAATAAAGGAAGTGTTGCAATTATGAACAAGAAACAAAAATGGATTTTACTATTTTTAATGGTTGTTTTGATGATTACATTCATCGGTGTAACCTATGCTGTTTTTTTCAAGACACTTTCCGGAAATAAAAAATATATTCTAAGATACAGTGATTTGGAACTTCAATTCGATGAAAGTAAAACGAATGGGAGTATCGTTTTAGAAGATATGATTCCTATGAGTGATGAAGATGGAAAACTAAATCCGACTTATAAATTTTCTTTATTAAATCTTGGGAAAAAAGATATTTATTATACGATTTATATTATTGAAGATACAAAAAATAAGAAAACCCCAAGTGAAGAAATTCGCTATCATTATACAAGAGATGCTAAAAATATTGATATTACTAGAAATATAACAGAACAACAAGATGAAACCGGAAACTATTATTTAGAAAGGGATATTATTCCAGGAAATACAACGTATCACTATGAATTTCAAATGTGGTTAGATTATGATGCAGGAAAAGAAACTATGGGAACAGAATATTCTATCCATTTAGAGATTGAAGGAAAAACAGAAATGACTTTAACTTATAATGGAGAAACTCCGACCAATTATATTAGTGCCAATGAAGAAGATGTATTTACATTTACGAACTTTGACGGGAGGATTAATTATACATTTCGCATGTTTAATGTTTATACATATGGAATAAAACCAACAGATTTATTTGAAATGTCTTTTACTTTGGAATATACGGATTTACAAATAGCAGACAATCAAAGAAGTTTTGTTGTTTTTCAAGGAGAAGGTGATGGAACTCATTGGAGTCCTCCTTTTCCAGGTTGGGAGCAACATGATCTTGAAGGAAGTGGAACACTCAATGTTCGATATTACTTACAGTTTTCACAAGAGGTTTTGAATAAAAACAAACAATATGATATTTATTTAAGGGAAGACTATTTTACAAATGGAACAATTAAAATATCCAATGTAAAGTTTAAAAAAATATATAATCAAGAACATGAATTTCAGCAAATTCAAAAGAAACATTATGGAGATACGATAGGAGAATTGCCTGAAAATTTAACCGATCGAAGTTATCAATTTTTAGGGTGGTATCAAGAAGATGAAGGTATAACAGAAGATACTCTTGTTCCAGAAGTAGATAGCGTTTATGAAACTAAATGGACACCTACTCAACATACTTTAACAATTAACCCAAATGAAGGAAGTTATCAAGGAAGTAGTACACCTGTAACCCAGAATATAACGGATAAATCTTATACGTTTTTGGGTACTCCAACAAAAAGTAATTCTAATTTCGATGGATATACTGTAAATGGAGAAGGAAGTTTTATAGATGGATTACAAACGAAAGATATATTTGTAGATCCTGATTTTCAACAATACTCCAGGAAGACAGATGAAACAGGAAACTATTTGAATTTTTCTTATACGAATCAAGAACCTCTTTCAGAAAATAGTTGGTTGAATATTGATTTTCCATCCTATCCTTATGAATCTGAACATACTTATGAAATTGAATTTAAAGTAAGAATTAACAAATTAAAAGGAACTCTTCTTGAATTTCGATTTTCGAGATTTTTAAATGATTATAATTATAATTTATTATCCTTTATTCGATATACTGAGAATAGTAAAAAGGGAGAATGGTTAACAGCACGTCTGTCTAGAACATTTATTGGAACAATCGTTAATGATCCTGTTATAGGTACGGATTCTAAGAATATTCAACCTCTTTTTGAAATGTGGACACCGGACTTAAAAAATCAAAATGTTGTGATTGATTTTGATATAAAAGATGTTGTGATTCGAGATCTTTCTGCTGATACTCTTGTTCAAGCAAGTGAACCAACCTTTTACTCAAAATATGGAGATACTACTTTAACAGCTAACTGGAAGTAGTTTCAATTCTAGAATATTTAATATATATTATAAAATGAAAATTTAGGTAATTTACAATTGCTTTACAATTTTAACTAAAAAATGAGATTTATAGATTTGAAAAATAAAATATATTGATTTCAGAAAAAAAATGAAAATTAATTTGACATAAAAAATTAAAAAGTATAAAATAAAGTGCAAAAAAGAAAGAAACTTGAAGGCATAATGAAAGGAGAAGCTGTAACTTCTCCTTTCGATAATACTAAATGCCTCAAGTCGAGGCAATAAATATGATAATACTAAATCCAAAAAATTTCAAGTCCCAAATGAAACAAAGTGAAATTTTACAGTTCTATAAAAAAACAGTTGATTTTTATGATTTAGAATGTCCTCATTGTAAAAGTGATGA
>CANQHK010000114.1 GCA_947623645.1 uncultured Bacilli bacterium | reverse complement strand
TTTAATCTATAATTTTATCACAATTTGTCATTATATTTTTATGCGATTGCCATATATAGTTAGTTTTTTGCTTGGAATTTTATCATAGATTTTGTTATAATAAGGATAAGAGAATTAAACGGTAGGGGAGGTGCATGATGAATTCCATAGAAATTCTTCAAAAAATGATTGGTGAAGCTCAAAATATTGTATTTTTTAGTGGAGCAGGAGTTTCTACAGATAGTGGAATCAAAGACTTTCGCAGTAAAGATGGACTCTATCAATTAAAAGAAAAATATCCTGTTGAATATATGCTTAGTTCAGAAATGTTTTATCGACATACAGAAGAGTTTTATGAATTTTATAAAAGAAACTTAAATAGTTTAGAGGTAGAACCCAATATCACGCATCGATATTTAAAAAAACTTGAAGAAAGTGGTAAATTAAAAGCAATTGTAACGCAAAATATCGATGGTCTTCATACGAAGGCAGGATGTCAAAAAGTGTATGAAATTCATGGAACAATTTATAAAAATCATTGTACAAGTTGCCATCAATTTTATGGACCAGAAGTGGTATTTCAAAAAGAGGGAGTTCCAAAGTGTGAAAAATGTGGTGGAATCATTAAACCAGATGTTGTTTTATATGGCGAAATGCTTCCAGATTGTTTTTTGACTGCAGAAGAGTTAATCGAAAAAGCAGATTTACTGATTGTTGCAGGAACTTCTTTAACAGTAGAGCCAGCAAGTGGACTTGTCCGCTCTTTTCATGGAAAGAATTTGGTTATTATCAATCAATCTAAAACCCCTTATGATTCTTATGCTAACCTTGTGATTCATGACTCTTTAAAAAATGTGTTTTCAAAGTTAACGATATAAAATCGAAGTATGTTTTGATTAGGTGGTGTTGTTTTTGAAGAAGATTTTACTATTTATTTTGTTTCTCCTTTTGATTGGAAGTGGGATTTATTCTGATTTTTTTGAAGAAAATTTAAAAGTTCAAGAAGAAAAATGTGTTTTAGAAAAAATAGGTACAACAATCAAAGCACCTTTTGAAAAAGAAGTTCCTGTTTACCGTTATTGCCTTGATATAAAAAAGACCAATAAAGTTTATTCCACCTCTGATTTCTTAATTTTCTCCAGGCTTGTTCAAAATATAAAACCAGAATGCCTTTGGGATGGTGGAAGTTGTATTTATAAAAGTAAATCTTATCAAATTATATCTTGTCATCCTCTTTTTGGAAAAGAGAACGTTATTATTACGACAATTCATCAAGATAGTGAAAAAATTATTGAAAATTATTGTATGAAAAAAGACGAATGAAAAATACTATAAGTAGATTCTTGAAAGAAGTGAAACCTTCTTTTTTATTCGACAAAATTTTGCCTTCGAATTCTTTAAAATAATCTTAACAAAGTAGAAAAGAGGGGAACTTTTTTATGATGAAAAAGATTATTGGTCTTGTTTGTTTAATGTTTGCTTTTAGTATAATAACTCCACACAACAAAGTTCAAGGGGAGGTTAAAAGGGAAGAAAATTTTTCTTTTTCTTATAATGATATAGAATTTCTATTAGGAGAAACTTTTTCACAAGAAAAATATGGAAAAGAATTAGAATATAGTGAACTTTCTGGGATTTCTAAAACCTATCTTTATGATCACTATGAAATTAGTACTGCAACCTCTTCCAAAAGTCAAGAAGATAAAATTACATCGATTTATTTTTTAGATAAAAATATAGAAACTGAAGAAGGAATTAAATTTTATGATGAGAAAAATAAAATGATTGAAGTTTATGGAGAAGACTATCGAAAAGAAGATTCCTTTTACATATATCAAAGAGGTACAACTGAATTAAAGTTTTTGATTGAAAGAGATAAAATTGTAGGAATTGAATATGTTTATGTTGGTACTTTATAATTTTCCATAATTCTCCGTTAATTTTTTCTTTTTCTTTCTATGAAACTGTGATACAATAATATTAAATATGAAAAAAGTATAGAATTTAGAAGAAAATACTTGAATTTGTTAGGAGAGGATGAAACTTATTATGAAAGATAATATTTTCGCAATATTTATATCGATTTTAGTTCTTGGACTTGTTGCAGGAGGAGGATATTTGCTTGCGGGAAACAGGATTTCTCATAAAGATCAGGAACCTGGAAAATTAGATAATATAGAAATACCAACAGAAGAAGACTTAAACGGAAAAGAAAATAGCCCAGCTTCTTCAGCAAAACCTTCTATGTCCATAACAGGAGAAGAAAAAATATTAACTGTCTATTTTGGAAATGCAGAAACAGTTGCAGAAGAAATTCAAAAAAAAGTTGGAGGAGACTTGTTTGAAATTGAAACAGTACGTTCTTATCCAACCAATAATACAGAATTAAAAAACGTTATCAAAAAAGAAAAAGAAGAAAAAGCAAGACCAGAATTAAAAAACACGAAAGATGTAAAAGATTATGACATCATTTTTATTGGATGCCCAATATGGGAAGAAACTTGCCCAATGGCTGTTTTTACTTATTTGGAAAGTCAAAAGTTTGAGGGAAAAACAATCATTCCATTCACTATTTATAGTGGAAATGAGGTAAAAACGTTAGAAGAAGACATCAAAAAAAGTAGTAATGCTCAAAATTATTTAAAAGGTCTTGGAATTTTGGAATCCAATCTTGAAAAAAGTGAGGAAGCAGTTGCTATTTGGCTTCAAGAATTAGGATTTAGCATAGAAGAATAAAAAATATAAATGGTACGACTATAAAGAATTCGATACAGACGAAAGAATACAAGAAGTAAATAAAGACATAGTAGGGTATATAAAAGAATTCAACTTATGACAACTTTGTGAAAATCGAAAAAAAGTATTTACAGTGATACCAGTTCGTGTTAAAATGAAGATAAAGAAGAAAATAAAAGACAAAATTAGATACTTCTTCTTTTTAAAATAATAGGTGGGTGAAAAAATGAAAAAATATAAGTATAGTTATGGTAGTCCAGAAGAAAAGCAAGCAATTCAAAATCGTTTAAATCGTGTTGCAGGACAAGCTCGTGGAATTTCACAAATGATCGAAGATAGTAGAGATTTTGATGACGTATTAATCCAATTAACTGCACTGGATAAATCGATTAAAAGTATTGCCAATTTGATATTAGAGAGTCATATGAAACATTATCTTTCTCCAGAAACGAATAAAGAAAACAAACAAATTATTGAGGATGTAATTCATGTATTTAAAAGATTGCAATAGAAGAGGAAACTCTTCTTTTTTTTAAAATCAAGGTTGTGTTAAACATAATGACTGATAAATAAAAAGGTGGTATAATTAAAATAGCCAAACAAAAGATAAAGGAGGA
>CANQHK010000113.1 GCA_947623645.1 uncultured Bacilli bacterium | reverse complement strand
TACAAACAATAATAATTATTTTAATTTTATTTTCTTTTTTCATGATTAAATTCTCCTACTTTATTAATCAAATTTAACAACTTAAATGTTTGATTTAACTTATGAGCCAAGAATGAAGGACGAACGCTTAGCTAGATCGAGACACCACGATGCATAAATAAACTCCATTTTGTAACAATCTTAAGTTTCTTATCCCCGCATGCTTTTCCAAAATCAAGAACCAACGCCGTACTTCGCAAATAAAAAATATCAAAGCTAGGTTACTCGTATAAGACGTTTATCGCCGCCGGTTCTCCACACCATTTCACGAAATTATCAGCAATCCATCGCCTCTTGAACCAGCATTCCCTTTCCTCAACCGAGCCAAGGTTATAGAAAACTGAATACCCAACACTTTCCTCAGAAAAATCAATCCCTGAAACATCAAAAATCTTATACCCGCCCGGCATCCCTCAAACAGCAATAGAATAGCATTCGATATTGGCCTTAACACAACATCGCCCTTAACCCTAAAAACATCCAACCCATTCAGACCGCACTGATGGAACATCCAGTATATTGAGCAGCCATCTGCCGTCGTACCGGACAACGAAATTTCGAACGAAGACATCTCAGGCGAACCAAAGTTGTTAAACATACTAGTACAGTCTTCGCAATCCTGAAGCGAAATGTCGAAAGGAAAAACAAAGTCTCCTCCAAGCTTACCGATGTCCCGTGTAATAGAACATACCACTCACGTTTAACGGTCTAACCGCAGAGAACGTCGGAGGTAAGTAGAATTCCGTCATACTATTTTCACCGTAATTCATAGAACAAATCAGAAAGATCAGCACGTTCCGCGAACTTCAAAGCCCCTTCAATTCTGAACGAAGTCATAGATTTATATCCGCACTTATTGAACAAACTCTCAGCTTTCGAGCAACGCGAAAAATCAAGTCCATTCTCAAACGTTAGACTAACCAAAGTTTCAAAACCCATATAATAGAACATTCGAGTCGCGTCCGTAACACTCGAAGTGTCCAAACGTCCGTTCCAA
The DNA here is from genome assembly GCA_947623645.1 of uncultured Bacilli bacterium. Taxonomy (GTDB): domain Bacteria; phylum Bacillota_I; class Bacilli_A; order RF39; family UBA660; genus MGBC162581. The sequence goes on along the minus strand of CANQHK010000113.1, from coordinate 2,425 downwards.
GATACGGAAATAAGAGACCCTCGTCCCAAGTTGTCAAACATTGATTTAGCATTAGAAACCGAACTCATATCAAATGATTCCCCTAGACTAAAGTCAACCACTGTTTCGTCCCCGAAACCCATAGAACATCTCCTCAGCGTCTTCCAACGAGCCAGATGGAAATAAAGAACCAGTGTCAAAACTCTTCATCAAACCACTTCCCCCAGCCTCATAGAAGAAACGACGGGCGGAAACAACACCGGCTAGTATCAAGATTATCCAGACCATAAAAGATAACTGCATCGTCACCATTCGAACCAATATATTGAAACAATTGATTGCTATTCGAATTAGCAACCACCTTATGTCCCGCAGCGCCGACCTTTACTTCATACCAATTATCACCATCCGAATCTTCATACCAAGCCAAAACAGATTCGTCTCCAGCAGCCGAAGCATCCCAACAGTTATCTTCAGAAACATCATGCCCCATGGTCGTCTGTAAAAATTCTACACTCTCAACAGCACTCCTTTGAACACTACTAGGTCCACCCAAGAAAGAAGAACTCGAGAAATTCTCATATTGAGTTACCCTTAACATATAGTCAGACATAACAACTTTATACATCTCATTAACATTTCCAACTCCATCTTTTACCCATATATAGTATGTCCCGCTACTCAAAGATTCAGTTTTAGTTATAGATTTTCCTGATGCTTCTGTAAATCCTTCTGTTGGTGGTGTATCACTTTGATTTATTAACCAGCCTGCTATTCCACTTTCATTATCAGTAGCTGTAAAAGTAATACTATTATCAGTTGTAATTACATCTGAAATCACAGGTTTGGTATTATCAAATTTGAAAGCTTTTGATTTAAAGTATGTTGTATTGCCTAATAAATCTGAAGCTGTTGCAACTAAATACCAATTGTCTCCGTTTACACCTGATTTTGTTGAAAGTCTTACATCACTTTGGTATTTTGTAGTATATGTTGGAGAAACTGTTCCTTGAATCCAATCATATTTAAGAGAATTATCATCTACTGAGCTTCCTCCTTCTTCTGTTACAGTAATAGTTGGAGTATAACTTTTTGCCCAATTATCACCACTACCATCCATGTCTATCGTTATTTTTGGCCCAGAAACGTCTATTTTACAGGTTCCGTGGGCTGTTGGAGATGATGTACGGTCTGTTACAACATGCCACATAAAAATATATAAATTTTGATGCAAAAATTTTATATAAAAAATTGAAAAAATAAATTATAAATAATATTATTAAGAAATAAAAAAAGATAATATTTTAAACAAATATTGGAAAATAAAAATCAAAGAAAATTCAAAAAAAAATTTGACATTATCCAGTTGCAATTCTAATTTGACAAATAACTTAAAAAGATGTATAATAATACCAATGTTTGCCAAAATGGCAAAGGATGAGATTTTATCTTAAAAAGTGCAACTTAAAACGGTTTATAAATCTAAAAATAGGGAAAAATAAAGAGAGATAATAAAATAGATTAAAAAATATGTAGAAGAAAATATAATACATATCAATTTTTTGTTGCAAACTTTTTAGGAAAAAAGTAAAAAACAAAATAAATGAAGTATCTTCATTTATAGAGATAGGAGAGAAAAAATGACAAGAGAAAACAAAAAAGAAAATAGCAAACAAATTAAAAAAGAAGAATTTAGTACAAGAGGGAAAAAACAAAGAAAACCACAAGAAATGAAATCACATAAAACTCAAGAAAGCAATGTAGTGCAAGTAAAAGAAAATAATGAAGAAACAAGAAAGACAAGAAATACAAAAGCAAGAGCAACTAAAAGTAAATTATTATCAAATACACAACTACCAATAAAAAAAGAAGAACAAAAAATAGTAGAAAAAAGAAATATATCAGCAGAAATATTCAAAAAATCAAAATTAAAGATTATTCCACTAGGTGGTTTACATGAAATAGGGAAAAACATTACAGTATTTGAATATGAAGATGAAATTATTGTAGTTGATTGTGGCTTATCTTTTCCAGAAGATGATATGCTAGGAGTAGATTTAGTTATACCAGATATCACGTACTTAGAAAAAAATAAAGAAAAAATAAAAGGATTAGTAATTACACATGGGCATGAAGATCATATTGGAAGTATACCATACTTTTTAAAGCAAATTAATGTACCAATTTATGCACCTAAATTAGCAGTGGGATTAATTCAAAATAAATTAGAAGAACACAAATTATTAAGAAGTACAAAAATGGTAGAAGTATCAGCAGGACAAACTGTTATTTTAGGTAACTATTTCAAAGTAGAATTTATTAGAAGCACTCACAGCATACCAGACTCTGTTATGTTAGCAATTACAACACCAGTAGGAACTATATTACACACAGGAGACTTCAAAGTTGACTATACACCAATAGATGGAAAAATTATGGACTTTGG
>CANQHK010000112.1 GCA_947623645.1 uncultured Bacilli bacterium | reverse complement strand
AGAAAAAGTTCCACCCCTACCCCAATATTGAGTTTGCCACTCACTTTGGGCTCCAAGTAAATTAATCCTAAGATCGCTATCATAAATAATTCGATATTCTTCTTCCCAATGAGCATATAAAGTTTGTTCTCCCGTTATTTTTACCGTTGTTCCTGCTACAACTTGATTTCCTCCACTTGCTGCTGTAAACCATCCTAAGAATTTATATCTGTTTCGCGTTACATTGGGTAAAGTGCCATAGGTAGAATCATACGTCACATTTCTATTGGTAGGATTTGGTGTACTTCCACCATTCGAATTAAATGTTACTTTATAAGAATTTGCTTGCCACCTTGCATACAACGTCTGTGGTCCCGTTATTTTTACGGCTGTTCCAGTATTTACTTGATTTCCTCCACTTACTGCCGTATACCATCCTTTAAAGGCATATCCAGTTCTACTTACAGTTGGCAAAGTTCCATAGGTAGAGTCATACGTTACATTTTTACTTGCAGGATTTGGTGTACTTCCACCATTGGAATTAAACGTTACTTTATAAGAGTTTGCTTGCCACCTTGCATATAATGTCTGCGTTGCTGTAATCGTTACTTTCGTTCCTGAACTTATTTGGCTTCCACCACTTGTTGCGGTAAACCATCCTTTAAAGGTGTATCCCGTTCTTGTTGCATTTGGCAAAGTTCCATAAGTGGAATCATACGTTACACTTTTACTTCCTGGATTTACACTTCCTCCATTGGCATTCAATGTTACTGTATAATTATTAGCAGTCCAGTGAGCATATAAAGTATGATCGGTTGCTGTTTTTACAAGGGTTGTTGTTTCAATTTTATTTCCTCCACTTGCTTGTGTATACCACCCGGCAAAAGTATACCCGGTTTTGGTTGGAGAAGGCATTTCTCCATAAGAGGAATCATAAGCAACGGTTTTATTTGCTGGACTTGCTGCACTTCCTCCATTCGAGTTAAACATTATTTGATAAGTATTTGCTTGATAGGTTGCATAAAGTGTATATTCTTCTCCCACCCCTGTTACACGATCGGAGATTAAATTAACCATCTGTTTGTCATCATATTTCTTTTCACCATCACTTGTTAAAGCCCATCCAGCAAATCTATATCCAGTTCTTTGAAATTGATTTTCTGCCAAAGTTTCTAGGTGATATGCAGACATTCTCGTCTTTTCCATAGAACCATTTGTGCTTCCATTTCCATTATAAGTAATGGTATAATACAAAAGTTTATCTTTTGCTCCACTTGCTGTATCTTTCTGTACTTCCCGAGTGGTTGCTAAATTTCGAATATAAATAAATAATACTACAGCTGCTAAAATAGCAAGAGAATATAGAACAGCAGTTGCTATAAAACCTTTATTATTTATATTTCGATTTTACATCATATCAACACCTCACTTTAATTTTTATCCATTAAACCAATATTGGCAAAATTATCAAATACTTGCTCTGTAACTTTTACTTCTTCTCCATGAGCCGTTTCAACCAACTCTTCCGTTTCATAAGAAGTTGTTCGAGAAAGAATCACACGATAATCTGTAAGTTTTGGTTCATTTTGCTGATAAATATATTGAACATACTCCAAAAAACCTCTCGGTAAGGTGGCATCTTTTCTTAATTTATCGACATCCCATTTACTAATATAAACTCGGTTAACAGCACTGGCACCATCCGGATTTTCTGTATTATGAATTTCTAACGATTGAAAAACATTCCTACAGATTTCTTGTCTTGCTGAAGAAATCTCACTACATTTAATTTCATGGTAACCATTTGCTTCTACTTGTCCAATAATTGTATTATAATTGGGATCGGATATCAACAATCTTCGAATTACTCCAATGGCATAGACACTGTCGATATCGTCATAACGTATTCTATTTTCATACTCTCCAACCATCGGTATGCTATTTTGATATAAAAGAACAAAAATCGTTAAAACGAAGACACTAACAACAACTGTTTCTACTAAAATAAACCCCCGATTATTGAACTTTTTCATATTTTTTTATCACACACCTTGATTATAAGATAAATTTATTATATAATATTTATTGTTAAAAAGCTATAGAAAAATAACAAAAAGGGGAAAAAAATATGGTCAATTATGATGTAAAAAATACACCAATCGTTGATTTGGTCAATAAAATTATATTATATGCTGTAAAATCAAGAGCATCCGATATTCATTTTGATCCTATGGAAAATGGACTTAAGGTTCGGATTCGTATTGATGGGGCTTTACGGGACCATACGATTATTCCCGTTGAAAGTGAAAGAAACTTAGTTACTCGTATTAAATTAATTTCTGGGATGAATATTACAGAAAGCCGTTTACCACAAGATGGTGCTATTAAAGGAAAAATTGGAGATACCGATTTGGATATGCGTGTATCTGTTTTACCTACGAACGAAGGAGAAAAAGTCGTTGTTCGTATTTTGGACTACAGCAAAAGTTTGGAAGGTCTACAAAGCCTAAACTTTACTCCCGATAATTTAGAAAAAGTTTTAAAAATGATCGAAGTACCCAATGGAATTATCTTAGTTACAGGTGCAACTGGTACTGGTAAAAGTACGACGACCTATTCGATTTTACAACATTTAAATCAAGAAGAAACCAATATTATTACGGTAGAAGATCCGATCGAAATGAACATTGAAGGAATCAATCAAGTACAAGTTAATTCTGAAATTGGTATGACTTTTGCAGCAGCACTTCGTTCCATCTTACGTCAGGACCCAAACATTATTCTAATTGGAGAGATTCGTGACTCTGAAACCGCCCAGATTGCCGTTCGTGCATCGATTACTGGACACTTAGTTTTATCAACCATCCACACCAACAACTCCCTAAACACGATTGAAAGACTTTTGGATATGAATGTTGAACGTTACCTATTATCGAGTGCTCTATCTGGAATCATTTCTCAAAGACTTGCCAGAAGACTATGTCCAAAGTGTGCTACCTTAAGAGATACGACTCCTTTTGAAAAAGATGTTTTTAAAAAAGCTTTAGGAAAAGATGTTCCAGAAGTTTATGAAGCTCATGGTTGTGATCAATGTATTAACGGATATCATGGTCGTGCAGCAATTCATGAAGTATTATTTATTAACGATGAAATGCGGGATGCTCTATCGAATGAAAACTTAAAAAGAGAAGATATTCGAGAAATTGTTTACGGATCGAATCATGTTATGACCCTTCTTCAAGACGGTTTACAAAAAGTTATCGCTGGGCAAACGACCTTTGATGAAATCTATAAACTCGTAGAAATCGAAAACGATTTGGACGAAATGTTAGAAGTACAAGAAGCCATGATGGAAAAAGAAAGAGAACAAGAAAAAGAGCAAGAAGAAAAAATGGAATCTCAAGAACAAGAAAAAGCGAATTAAAAGCTTTTTTTTGCTCCAATTTTCCTTCCCAAGAAAAATCAACTAGAATAGAAAATTCTAGTTGATTAAGCCTTCCGGCCAAAGCCATCATTTGGTACAATAATA
>CANQHK010000111.1 GCA_947623645.1 uncultured Bacilli bacterium | reverse complement strand
TTTAAAAGAGGAAAAATTCCCTTTTCCAAAACAAAAAAGGACTCAATGAAATTATTTCATTTCATTACAGCCCCTTTATTTTATCGATTTTATTAATTTCTTGGCATTTTCGGTCATAATTTTTTTCGTAAATTCTTCCCCATAGCGAGAAATCAATAAATTCTCAAGTTGTATTTTTATTTTGTCGATAGGAAAAAACTCTAAATGATGATAACTAGAATCAGGGTGAAAATTCATATCATCTGTTGCAAGAAGAATCTTATCTTCACTAAAACCAATTCTTTCTTTTACGTAATCTATATGCTTTAAAAAATTTTGTTGACGCTTTTCATAAGAGATTTCTTCATTATCTAAAGAAACAAAATTTCCATTTGTAAATAAGGAAATGTACCCTCGAGCATTTTTTAAAGCAATTAATTGGTCTTGAGTTAAATTTCTTTTACGATCACATAGTTCCCTTACGTTTGAGTGCGACGCAATAACCGTTGGCCTTTTTCCTTCTTGCTGTGCTCCCACAACAACCTTTAATATGTCATAAAAAGTTTCTTCATTAGCATGAGATACATCAATAATCATTCCGAGGTCAATTGCCTTTTTAAGAAATTTTTCCCCAACAGAAGAAAGCCCACCTTCCTCTAAATAACCAGACCCAAATTGATTTTTATATTTATAAACAGGAGTAATTGCTCGAAGACCTAAATTATACAACTGAATTAAAGTTTGTTCCCCTTGAATATAATCGCATCCTTCAATTCCATATAAGAAATCTGTATTTTCAGGAATAAGACCTAGGATTTTCATATTTTCTAAAAATAATAAACTTTTTGAAAACATGGTAACAATATTTTGCATTTCTTTTAGAGAAATATCCAATTCCTCAAGCATTTCCTTTTCAGGAGCAAAGTATAAATTGATAATTCCTCCAAGAATATTTTTAGGAGAATAAATTTTCGGTAAAATTTCCAAGTATTCTGCCAAATAATCAAAAGATTGATGCCTTTTAAGATGAAAAATAAGAATTGTCAACAAATCATAATGCATATCATACATATTTGGTTTCTCCCTTCTTTCAAATATTTTACATCAAATTCTCAATTTTGCAAGGAAATACTAGAAAAACATAAAGATTCATTATATAATAATAGCATTGGTGGTGGTAAATTCGTGTTAATTACTAGTATAGAAAACGAAAAAATAAAAAATTATATAAAGCTGAAAGAAAAAAAATTTCGCGATAAAACCAATCTTTTTTTAGTAGAAGGAGAACATCTTGTATTAGAAGCGTATCGGTCTGGATTACTTCAAGAATTAATTTTAGAGCAAGATTCTGTTTTTCCCATTGACTTTGATTCCATTGTTTATGTTTCAAAAGCAATTCTGAATAGACTGAGCGATGTTGAAAATGCTCCTTATGTCATGGGAATTTGTAAAAGAAAAGAAGAAAGTGAAGAACTTGGAAATAAAATTTTAATGTTAGACGGAATTCAAGACCCGGGAAATTTAGGAACAATTTTAAGAAGTAGCAAAGCTTTTGATGTAGATACGGTTGTTTTAAGCAATGATACGGTAGATTTGTATAATCCAAAAGTAATTCGGGCGACCCAGGGAATGATGTTTCATATGAATGTTATTCGTCGGGATTTAGTTTCTCTTATTCAAACCTTGAAACAGAATGAATATCCAATTTACGTTACAAGGGTACAATATGGAGAAGACGTTCGCCATTTTCAAGAAAAAGATAAGAAAAAGTTTGTGCTTGTTGTTGGAAACGAAGGACGAGGAGTGAGTGAAGAGGTTATCGATCTTGCCGATTTATATTTATGCATTGAAATGAATTCGATGGTCGATAGTTTAAATGTTGCAATTGCGACCAGTATTTTACTTTATGAATTGAGGGAAAACGAATGAAAGACTTTGTTTGTATTGGAAAAATTGTAAATACGCATGGAATCCGAGGTGAACTTCGTCTTCTTTCAAAATTTCCTTATAAAAAGAAAGCGTTTGCCATTGGACGTGAAATTTATATTGGCAAGAATAAGCAAAGGGAAGTAATTACTGGGTATCGAGTTCATAAATGTTTTGATATGATTACTCTAGATGGGTATTCTAATATTAATGAAGTTTTACCCTTTAAAGGAATGCTCTGTTATGTTTTAAGAAGTGATTTGCATTTAAATAATCAAGAATATCTAGATGAGGATTTGATTGGTCTTCCTTATTTTGTAGATGGTGTAGAACTAGGAAAAGTTTTAAAAGTTGAGGTTTTGACTCCTCAAAATAAAATTCTTTGGGTGTCTTATCAAAATCGAGAAGTAGCAGTTCCTTTTGTTTCTGAATTTGTAAATGTTTTGTTGAATGATCAAAAAATAGAGATTCAACCGATTGCGGGGATGTTTGATGAAAATTGATATTTTAAGTTTATTTCCAGAAATGTTTGATGGAGTTTTTCATTCTTCTATTATCAAAAGAGCTCAAGAAGATGGAAAAGTCGAGATTCAAATTCATAATTTCCGAGAATTTTCTTTGGATAAAAATAAGAAAGTGGACGATACTCCTTATGGGGGAGGAGCTGGAATGGTTTTGAAATGCCAGCCAATCTTTGATTGCGTCGAATCATTAAGAACAGAAAAAAGTAAAGTGATTTTGTTGACTCCGGATGGAGTGCCTTATCACCAGAAGATGGCTTATGATTTTTCAAAAGAAGAACATTTAATTTTCATTTGTGGACATTATGAGGGATTTGATGAGAGAATCCGAACTCTTGCTGATTATGAAGTATCTATTGGAGATTATGTTTTAACGGGAGGAGAAATCGCTAGCATGGTGTTGGTAGATTCTATTGTTCGATTAATTCCGGGAGTTATTGAAGAAGAAAGTCACTTGCAGGACTCTTTTCGAGATGGGCTTTTAGATTATCCAACTTATACAAAACCTGCTAATTTTCGAGGCATGGAAGTACCTGAAGTACTTCTTAGTGGAAATCATCAAAAAATAGATGAATTTCGGAAAGAAATGATGTATAATAGGACTAAAGAAAGACGACCAGACTTATTAAAGTAGGTGATATTGTGGCAGATGCAAAAAAATATTTTGTGGTAAAAAATAAAAAGGATTTATCCATTACATATTTTGAATATGATAAAGCTCAAGGTTATGATTTGCATCCCAAAAGTGTGAAAATCAAAGATGCTATCGATGTCAGTCAAATTGTTATTATCAATCCTAGTATGATGCAAAAACTTGCCTTTCGGAAAGTCAATTCCAAATTTCAAAAACTGATTAAACTTTTAATGTTTGTTTTATCTGGAGATAATGACGATTCAACGGGAAATACCTATCACGAAGCATTAAACGAAGTAAATAAATTACGGATGGAAATGTATATTCAATATAAAAATAAATTAAAAGAAGTAGATTTTGAGGAATTTGAAAAGAAGTTGGATTTAATTGAACAAGAACTTCGAATGCGCCTTTATTATTTACAAATGGTTTATGCTAAAGAAGATTCTTTAACGCAAGAGGGAAAAAGT
>CANQHK010000110.1 GCA_947623645.1 uncultured Bacilli bacterium | reverse complement strand
GTAATAATCTCTTCAGCACTACTTCTTATCATCAAATCTTTTGCCATTTTTTCATCTCCTTTGCATATGTTCTTAAATGTCGTAATCACCTTTCTAATTCCTAATATAAATTATACTAAAATCACTATAATCTTAATAATTTTTAATATTTTGACTCTTAAGATGAAAAATCAAAATCAGATAATTTCTTTTATTTATAAAGGTTTACAAGTGTTCTTAATTAAATCGTAATCAACCAGTTAATTCCGACTGATGGAAAACTTTGTTCCTTGTTTTTGTTCTTCATAAAAACATTCTTTCTACAATTTTAACTTTTTTTAAATATATCACTATACTTAAATTTTTGAATTATTAACTGCCTCTTAATTAAGTTATTATTTTATACTGTTTACTATAAAATCAATAACATCTTTCATTATTATTTTATCCATTACAATCTTAAAGACATTTAATTTCTACCATATTTGGACATCCTCGTATAATTTGGCAGACGCATCTGCCAAATTATTAAACTCTTTTTATCAACTCTGATATTGGTGAGCCAATATCGAGTATATTATCTAAATGGAGTTAAAACGACCAGACCATTCTGTACAAAACACTTCTGCTTTAGGGCTTGGAATCGACTCAATAAGTCTTAAAATTCCTTTCGTATCTAAAGTATCTGTAATTCTTAATTTTCCATCCTGTGCTCGCAATTTCAAACGTACACATTTTGTGGACAGTTCACTATGTTCCTCCTCTGTCATTCTTGCCTTTAACATATTCCAATAATTTCTTGGATTAGCACTATCTGTCAAAGCACCAACAACATCGACGACACTAAAATAATACTCCTCTTTTTCTGCATCCCAAACACTTCTGATTTCACTACCTTCAAAAAGATTAGATATCGTTTCGTTTTGTTTCATATCTTATCAACCACCCTTCTTTTTTCATTCAACAAACGACATTTTCTTGATACATTTAATATATCAAACAATCGTACGTAAATCAAGGGCATTTATAAGAAAAAAACTTTTTTTCATGACAAAAATCTATTCATCGAGTAATTCCAACTTCCTGCAATACTTCTTCTTGTTTTTGAAACATCACTTTCTCTTCCTCCGGCATCATATGATCATACCCCAACAAATGATAAAAACCATGAACAGCCAAAAAAGAAATCTCTCGCTCCAAAGAATGTCCATATTCTATTGCTTGCTCACGCGCTTTATCATAAGAAATATAAATATCTCCCAAAAGCCGATGTTGAAACTTTATTTCTTCTCCATCTTCTAAAGCAAAAGTAATGACGTCCGTTACTCGGTCAATCCCTCGGTAAACTCGATTAATCTCTTGAATCTTCTCTAAGTCAACAAAAATAATATTGAACTCAACATCCTGAAGTTTTTCTTTTTTTAAGGCATGATCCATCACTTTTTCTAAATCTTGAATGATTCCTTCCAAATCTTCCTTCGTCTCATTAAAAATATAAAACTGCTTCATCCTGCTATAATCCTCCAAATATAAAATATCATCCCACCTAAAATAAGACAGGTAAATGTATTTAAAGCAATCGAACTGCGAAGCCATTTAGGAACGCGATCTCCAATCTTTAAAACGAGATAATATAGAAAATAACCAACCATTCCTCCAATAACATTTAAGAAAATATCATCGACATCAAAGACTCGTCCAATTGCAAGTTGTGTTGTTTCTACCGTAACGGATGCAAAAACAACAAGAGCTAGGGCCTGCCACTTAGAATCCAACTTGGCAAAAACAGAAATAAAAATTCCATACGGAACAAACATTACCAAATTTCCTAAAACATTCTTTATAAACAACCGACTTCCAAAAGTATATCTTAAAATTTCTTTAAAGGGAATCAAATTATTACTATGATGTCCAACCGAAGGATCTTCAAACGTAACAACTTGGAAGAAACAAAGAACATAAATCATAAAAATTAAAGTAAAAACTTCTTTATAAAAAACAAATTCTTTTTTATTTTTAAAAATATCGGTAAGTCGAATAGAAGAAAGGAGCAAAACCGAAATAACGATCATCGGCCAAGTTATCTCCATAACTCCCCGAATCGTATGATCAAATGGTGTCATCAAAAAAATCACCTCGCCTCATCGAACTTTTCAGATTCTTCTTGTTTGCTGGTAGCAATGTAACTTGTAATATCTTCTTTCACTTTAAAAAACATTTCTACTACTATTTTACTATCTTCTTCATAATTTTTCAAATTTTTTTCATAAATTATCTCATCTTCTTTTCCCAAACTGTCCATTAACTTTTGAAGAGCAACTTCTCTTGCTTTTAACAAAGCAGCATCATAAGAATAAAGACTATCTTCTTCCACAACTTCTTCTTCAAGTAGATAAGAAAAAGAAAAAGGAAGTAAAGGATTGGAAAGAGAAAAAAGAATTTTATCTTGAGTCTTTCGAAAAGAAGAAAAGAATTTCCAATTTTTTGATAAAAACTGAAAAGACAAAGCCTTCCCTTTTTTTCCTGTTTTGGTCGTTTCATGATGAAAATAAGGGATTTCTACTTGCACCTGATACCAAGTTTCTGCAAACACTTGCCCTTTTGCTGCAACATAATCTTTGATCGTATCTTTATTCTTAATCACTCCACTAACAAGAACATCTCCTGCTTCTACATAATCATGAACTTTTTTAACCACTTCCCCCTGACTTGCCTGAATGGATAAAATAACCCCTTTCTTTTTGGCAATCAAATCCCGAGGAATATTCTCTTCCTTTTCTTCCAAAACTTTTCTTTCTTCGACCCGAACAATATATTTTGTTCCAATTCTTTCAATTTCTAACCACTCGAGTTTATCCCGAAATTTTGTCAAAAGATCGGCTTCAATTTTTTCTTTTTCCTCAAAAGTTTTAATAAAATGATATTTTTGTATTCCCCGTTTTTTTAGTTCTTCCGCAAGAAAATCTCGCATTTCTTTTTGATCATGGACAATCTGTACTTGAAAAATCACATGACACAAAAAGGAAAGAAGAAAAATTCCTAAAAACAAGCTCAAAAGAAAGATTCGGTACCGATAAAGAAGCCTTTTTACATGAATCCAACCTTGATATTTCAAAACTCGAATTTCATAAATCGTCGGAATCTCTTGAATTTTTTGATAATCCGAAAAGCTCACAGTAACAACAACAGAAGAAACCCCTTCTTCCAAATCATAAAAACGAATCCCTCTTTTATAAAGAGATTGAACAAATCTTTTGACATTTTTCCCCGTAATTTGTAAAGTAACTAAACTATTCATGATTTCTCCTAAACTCAATCGTGTCAAATTTTCCTTTAATAAGCATTTCCTGTTCTAATAATTTCACAACAACCAATTGTTTTCCACGAATAAAAACAGATCCATCGGAATAATGCAACAAAATTTTTTCTTCTTCCATAAAAGAAATATCTGTATAATTTAAAATACAAATTGCATCTTCTTGAATTCTTATTTCAAATTGATCTTCCCGAACATAATCGATGACTTTCCGAATCATTTTATCACCATTTAATCATATGAAAAAAACAAGCAAAAAAGAAGTCGCTACATATTTTAAAAAAAATAGAACATATTAAATAAAGAAAAGAATAGGTGGATGAAAAATGACGGTTATAGAAAAACTAAAGAAAGACACC
>CANQHK010000109.1 GCA_947623645.1 uncultured Bacilli bacterium | reverse complement strand
GCATTTTATATGCGAATGTTCTAATCGTATGTTAAGTACGGGATCCCTCGGGCAAGAAAAGTAACTCGAAAGGGTTACTTTTCTTTTAGTATATTATAATAAAAATGTTAATTGATTCTTATAGTGGCATACAAGAAAAGTTGTAGATAACTTTCCCACTCCAACCAGATAGATAGAAAAATTGAATTTTTCAAGTTGAGTAAATAAAACGACTTGATAAAGTTCATTTTTATAATGTTATGGATAAAAAAATGAAAAAAAATTCCAATTCTATTGACAGGAGAGAGGGTATAAATGATATAATAAGATTAGAATTTGAGAGAAAAAAATAGAAACATAAATTGGAAAGATTAAATGGGAAAATCTCTTTTTGAAAAAGAAGATTTTAATATAAATTTTAAAAAGAAAGGAAGAAGAAAATGAAAAAGAAATTATGGAGCTTACTAATTGCAGTAGCACTTGTTTTAGTAAGCGTACCAGCAGGTGTAAAAGCAGATGTAAGACCAGGAAGTTGGTCATTTATCATTGCTACAGGTACTGAAACTGAGTATCATGTATACGATATTTTGGACATGAAAAAGGGTGGTGCACAACAATATGCTGAATTTACTTTTAATTACAGAAATTGGGAATTTAAACCAACACAAGACATGAGTAGTTTAAAATTAGAAGTAAAAACAGAATCAAACCCAATGATTAAAACAAGCTATGACAAACATACTTATACATGGCGCCTAGAAGGAGAAAGAACAATTGAATCATTCCAATACAACGGATTTAGTGAAGGTGCAAGCAAAACTATTCATGTAATTGGAAACGGAACTCTAAAAATCAAGAGTGAACGGTATTCTCCAAAAACGAATGAAGAAGGAGAAACTTTATATACAATATTATATAAAGGAGAACCAATTAGAATTTTCAAAAACGGAGGTTATGAAGAAGCTGCTTATGAAAGTTTAGAAGCTTTCCGACTAGATTATGAGAATATTAAAGAAAATATTGTTGATAATCATTACTCTGGAATTTCTAATGCCGATGTTTCCGTATTTACACTTGGAGGATATGCCAAGGATTATACAAAACCAAATACAGGAGCGTTAACAAATGAAGAATATCAAGAATTACTAAAATATTTTGATTTTGATGCAACACATTATCAAGCCTCTTTAAAAGATGGTTACCTAGTAATCACAGGAGAAAGTAATGAAGAAGCTAAAAACATACCAATGCTAGGTTCTACCGTTTCATCAAAAGGGGGAATAATTTATTCTGATAAAGAAGAATTTGATGCAAGTTATCAATCTTTAAAATTAGAAGATATTACAGACCAAGCAACAGAACAACAAAAAACAGGAATTCGTATTACTGGAGAAAAAGAACTTGTTGCTTTATATGATATCTCAGCAATCAATGATGAAACAGGAGAAGAAATTAAACTAAAAGATGGAAAATATGAAGTATGGATTAAACTTACAGATAAAATGAGAGAATATCTTTCTGCATCTCCAGATGCTGAATTTACTGTTGCATATGTTGATAATAATGAAGTAAAAGAGATGTTAAAAGCAGAAATAGAAGAAGATGAAATGGGATCCCCTTATCTTGTATTTACAACAACACACTTCAGTAACTATGCAATTTTAGGAAATAATGTTGAAGTAACACAAAAAGAAAAAGATGATTGGGAAAAAGCAAAAATTACAGAATCTTCAAACAATTCTCAAACACAAAACAAAGAGAATCCAAAAACATCTGATCCAATTATGATGATGACTGCATTATTTGCTTGTGGTGGAGCAGGAACGATTGCAACATGTTATACAATGAAAAAAAGACTTCAAAAATAATAAAATAGAATTTGAAAAGTGATATTTTTAATCACTTTTTTTCTTTTATGATATAATAAAAGTAGAAAAGAGGATGCTTATGAAAAAGAAAAAACTTCGTCTTCGTCTTTGGGTAATCCTTCTCTTCTTATTTGTCTTTTTAAGTGCAATGGTTTATGGAGGATATCGTATTTTATTATGGAATAAAGAAGGGGCACAATTAGAAGATCTAGAAACACAGATTTCCTCCCTTACAGATATAATAGAAAAAAAGGTTTTAGAAGAAGATATAGAAACTTTAGAACAAAAAGATATTGCTCAAGGAATTGTTCGAGAAAGTGATTATTACTACTATATGAAAGTTCCCTTTATTGAAGTAGATTTTTCAAAATTAAAAAAGAAAAATCCGGATACTGTAGGATATATTAAGATCAATAATACCAAAATTAATTATCCGGTTGTCTATAGTGGAGATAATACTTATTATTTGACACATGCTTTTGATAAAAGTAAAAATTCTGCTGGTTGGGTCTTTTTAGATCAAGATAATAACTTGGAAAATTTATCGGATAATACGGTCATCTATGGACATGGTAGAGTAGATTCCACAGTATTTGGAAGTTTAAAAAATACTCTTTCCTCATCATGGCAAGAAAATAAAGATAATTACATCATTCGAATTTCTACTCCAAATAAAAATTATGTATTTCAAATCTTTTCAATTTACACAATCGAAGCAGAATCTTACTACATTGAAACCAATTTTAAAACACAAGAAGAAAAACAAACTTGGTTAAATACAATGAAAGAAAGAAATCAAGCAAAAAGAACAACAGAAGTAGAACAAGACGATAAAATATTGACATTATCCACCTGTAAAAATAATTATGGAGAAAGAATCGTCGTCCAAGCAAAACTAATAAAACAAGAAAAAAGGTAAAAAAACATAGAATAGATTCCCAGAAAGGTTTATGTTTCAACTTGCAAGAGAAGAATACCATAGGATTCTAAGGATTCAATCTGAAACCTTAGAATTAGAAAGAGCCAAATTTACGAAGTGTTTACCATATGCTTTTACTGAACAAGGAGTTGCTATGCTTGCAACAATTCTTAGAACAAAAGTTGCAGAAGAAGTAAGCATTAAAATCATGGATGCTTTTGTAACAATGCTTACTTAAGAAATATTTAAAACTGCAAAAAATACATTAATAATAATCGATGCATATGCTGACATGACAATACTAGATATTATTAAAAAACAAAATATACAAGTAATTATCATTACAAAATCAAATAATTTACTCACAAAACAGGATATTTCAAAATACAATCAACAATACCATAATTTAAAAGTCTATTATGATCATACATTTCACGATTGATATTTCATCTTAGATAATAAAGAGGTATATCATTGTGGTGCAAGTATCAACCGAATTGGTTATAAGATCTTTTCGATTACTTTAATTGGTGATGATGAAGTATATAAATTATTAATAAAAAAGTTAATAAAATAATATGTTAATACGCAAAAGAATCAAAATAGAAAAAAATTTCTAGGAAAATAAAAGACTTTATAAAAAAAATTATTTAAAAAAAATAGCCAGATAAGATTATGAAGAGGATTGACAATTTTTATAATATTATGCTACAATTACATTAACAGTAAGAAGTGCTAAAATCCGGCATTGTAGTAAATGTTGGTCGCAGTATGCAGTTATTCCAACAATAACAGTTATAGGAAAAACCGAGGTATTAGTGTTCTTTATTTTATGGTAATAATATTCTTTACGAATATTTATTATATATTTAATAAAATTTTAGATGT
>CANQHK010000108.1 GCA_947623645.1 uncultured Bacilli bacterium | reverse complement strand
AGTGATTAAAGATTTAAGTTTCTGTAACTCTAATTTTTCGGCATGTAATTTTCTTAATTTTGCATAATAATCTTGATTATCTACAAAGATTGTATCTCTTAAAAACAAATCTTCTTTTGGATAAAATACTTTGTCTAAAATATCTTTTAATTGTTTAAAGATTGGAAGGGAGGCATCTTCTCCAGATATTAAGCTTTCATAAACACTTGTATAATACCATTTTTGTAATTCTTCTCCTCTTTTAAAGGCATGAAAATCTCTCTCTCCACTTTTTTCAAACTGTAAAAACAAGTCTTCTAAATTATTGATTTTATCGGCACAAATTACCAATTTACTGCGAAGGGGCAACGTTTTTGTTTTTTCGATGGTATATTTTTTCCTTTCTTCCCAAGAAAGAGATTTATCGGGTTCGGATGCATCCATTACAAGATTGGCGATGTCTTTACCAAATTCTCTTTCAATATCTTCGATTGTATATTTGGTATCTTCTACAACATCGTGTAAGTAACCTGCTGCAACAACATCGTCATCATATTCAGAGGATTTTAGAAGTTTTCCAACACCAATGGGATGAACAATCATTGGTTTTTCTACATCACTCTTTCTCACCTGTCCCTTATGGGCTTCGATTGCAAATAATTTTGCTTTTTCTTGAACTTCCATTTTCTTCATTTCCTCCACTTATTTTGATAAAATCTCTTCTTAAAATTTAAAACGGTTGTAAAACATATTATATCCTATTTTTCCGGAAAATAAAAGAGTATTTTAGAAATCATTATACTCTCTTATTTTTTCTTCAAATTCTTTTTTTAAACGATTTTCTTCTTCTTCTGTTGTTGCTTCTACTCGCATCGTAAGATTTGCCCCCGTATTACTTGCTCGAACCAAAGCCCAGCTATCCTTAAAATCAATCCGAATTCCATCAATTTCAGAAAAAGGATAGTTTTTCTCTAAAACATACTGTTTGATTTTTTCAATAACCTGGAATTTTTTTTCATCACTGGTTGGAATTTTGATTTCTGGAGTTGCAAAGAAATGAGGAATTTGATCGACCATTTCTGCTAACGTCTTATCTTCTTCACTTAAAAGTTCCAAAATTCGAAGACCCGCATAAAGCCCAGAATCAAATCCTAAAAATTTATCTCGGAAATAGATGTGCCCAGAATATTCTCCTCCTAAGATGCAATCATATTCTTTAGTATAAGCTCTCGTATAAGAGTTTCCTGTTCGAACCATGACTCCCTCTACTCCTTCTTGTAGAAGGGTCTTTTGTAAGCTCATTCCACATTTTACATCGTATAAAAATTTCGGATTCGATACCTTTTCTTTCAAACTTTTAACAAAAAGAGCCATAAAGACATCCATGCGAATCATTCTACCAAGATTATCGACAACACCAACGCGATCTCCATCTCCATCAAAAGCAATTCCAAGATCTGCTTTTTCTTCTTTTACTTTGGAAGAAAGTTGAACCATATTTTCATCAACGGATGGATCGGGATGGTGATTTGGAAATGTCGGATCACTTTCATCAAATAAGTAAATAACTTCTAAATTTGGAAGTTGAAATACATCATGAACAAGAATAGAAGTCGTACCATTTCCACAATCGACAACTACTTTCAAAGGACGTTTAATGTCGATTTTCGATGTTAAGCATTCGATATAATCGTTTCGTACATCAATTTTTTGAACGTTTCCTTTCCCCTCTTCAAAATTTCCTTGAATCGTAAATTGATAAAAATCTTGAATTTCTTTTCCTTTAGCATTTCCTTTTTCATCAAAAGCAATTTTAAATCCATTATCATCTTTCGGATTATGACTTGCAGTTACCATAATTCCTCTTGGAATTTCTTTTTTTATACAAGCATAGTAATACATTGGAGTTGTCGTTAACCCCAAATCCAAAACATCGATTCCAGAATCGGTAATTCCTGCAATTAAAGAGTTGGTTAAACTAGGAGATGAAAGACGATTATCGTGCCCTACAATACAATCTTTTTGACCAGATTTTTTCAAGATACTTCCAAAACTTCTTCCAACCGTATAACTAATATCTTCTTGAAGATCTTTTGGATAAATTCCTCTTATATCATACTCTCTAAAAATATGCACTGGGATTTCTTTCGTAAGTTTCATATTTTGCACCTCAATTCTATCAATATTATAGCAAAAAAGAAAAAAGAAAAAAAGAGAATTTCTTCTCTTATTGATAATTTTGCATATTCTTCATAATTTGATTAATTTGTTTTTGATTTGGTTTTCTCCCCATTTGCATCATTAAAGCTTTAATCATCTCTTCATTAATTGGTGGATTTTTCTTTAAATATTTCATCATATATTTTCGTGCTACTAAAAAACCAATCACTGCACCTACTAGAAGAGTTGCAACTAATTTTAGAATATCTATAAACATTTGCATATTTGTATCCCTCCACTATCATTTTACTCTAAATTCTATTTTTAGACAAGTATTTTTATGTCGTTTAAGAAGAAATAATCTTGATTTTTAAAGTCACAAACAAAATAAGAGGGATTATAATCAATTAAAATATGAAAGAAGGAAGAAAAACTATGATTGGTTGTTAGAAGTAAATGCGAGTTTTTTACGGTTAAAATACTGATTTCATCTTTATAAAGATTATTAATAATATGTTCTGTATCGGTTTTAGTATAGACCATATCTTTATGATATTTAATATAGATTTGTTTATCTAAAGAAAGTCTTGGTATTTTATTGGTAAGAGAAGAAAATACCTGAACTCCATACGTTAAATCCTTTTTATTTAAATAAAATAATTGTTTTAAAATGGAATATAAACTACTGGGACGATCTTGATATAAATTTACAAATTCTTCTTTCACATCAAATATATAATATGTTCTCATAAATATCACCAAGTATAGTATATAAAAGGAAAGGTAAAAAAAATGTCGAAATTGATAAGGACAATACACAAAAAAAATCCAAGAAAACTCTTGAATTTTTAAATTTTTCTAAAGTTTACAACCAGCTTCGAATTTCATCGGCAGTGGTAAAACCAATATTTTTCTTTTTCATCTCACCATTTTCAAAAAGAATCAAAGTAGGAATCGATAAAATTCCAAATTCTTGAGCCAAGTCTTCATGTTCATCTACATCTACCTGAAGAACTTGCACTTCCCCTTCAATTTGTTCAAGGACACGGTCTTGCATCTTACAAGGTCCACACCAAACGGCAAAAAAATCGACAAGTACTTTTCCATGTTGAATAAGTTCATGAAAATTTTCGTTTTTTAGTTTCATAATAAGTTTTTCTCCTATCTATATTGATTTAAAACTCCATTAATTCCAGAAACAGAAATTTTATCTTTCTCTATTAATTTATCTACATACTCTACAGAAATAACTTTATGTTCCAACATAATTTGAATGGCATCGCGACTATATCCATCGGAATCATCACTATGAGAATACTGATCCATCAAATCATAAATTTCTGTAAACGTATCGACCATTCCACTTGTAACATTGGAAAGTCCAGGGATTTTTTGAAGAACAACAGGGGTTAGTTTACTATCTTGTAAAAGTCCCAAATTGAAAACCGGCTGACTAATAAAAAACAAAACAACATACGTGATGACAAAACCTTCTATAGCACCTAAAATAAGTCCTAAAATTTTCGATGGAATTC
>CANQHK010000107.1 GCA_947623645.1 uncultured Bacilli bacterium | reverse complement strand
TGAACGAGAAGAAGAATATTTAAAAAGAAATTTATAGAAACTTTACTTTTTTAAAAATATTAGTATAATAGATAGCGAAAGGAAGAAGTTAAAATGAAATTAAAAGACACAATCGAAATAAGAATTGGCGAACTTCAAGCTTTACTGGATATTTACGAAGATTTTGAAGAATTTAACCAAAAAATCAAAGAATTTTTTTTAAAAATTGGTCAAGCGAAGGGAACTCAACAATTAGCGAAAATTACCAAACAGGAACTATGTTTGAATCCTATAGTAAATAGATTTTACCAAGAAAATAAAAGAGTCATAGATAAAATTAATCAACATTTCTATATTTCAAACTTCTTATTGATGAATTATGATCAAGAAGGAAATCTTTTCCCAACCTCTGGTCTTCCTACCTTTTTTAAATATTTGCATCAACATGAAAACGAATTTCAAAAGATTCGAACAAACTTAAAAAAACTACAAAACTTACAAATGGATAAAATCGTATGGAATGAAGAATTTGATTTTGAGAAAGAAGAATATCAACTTGCAAGTTGGGGATTAAATTATCGAAATTTTTATTTAGCAAATATCGAGATTATTCCCAATCATGAATCTCAAATTATAAAATATAAAACAACTTCTTCTCCTTATAAAATAGAACTTTCTCCAGGAATAAGTAGAACGGAATATTCAATATATGGAAGAAAGATTTATTTAAATACACTTTTGTTTGATCCAGCTCTTTTACCAGATACGATTACCAAACAGGAAATTTATGATTCTATCGTCGAGAAAAGAAAAGCGCAAGAGAGCAGTTGCATTCTTTTAAAAAATGCTGTCAATTTAAAAGTAGGTATTTTAGATTGTAGAACGTCTATTCAAGCTTTAGAAAAAATCATTGAAAAACTAGATTCTGTAAAAACCAAAGAAGAATTAAAAGAAGCCTTCAAAGAATTACAAAGATGCCTAAATCAAGTAGAAGAAATAAGTAAACTTTATGACCAGGCAATTTCTAAAAAAGAAGAAAATTTAACAGAAAGTTTAATTGAAAAAGAAAAGGAATTATATTTAAAAAGAAGAGGACTCATAGGAATCGATGAAACATAAGAAAAGGAGGCATAAGAAAAGGAAAGATATTTTTTTAAAATAGCACTTCCTTTTTTTTTGGTTTCATAGTATAATGTTTAAAGAATAGAGGGTGTTCGTATGTTAGGAAAAATTATTACCATCAATAAAAATATTGTAACGATAGCACTTGCAATTGATATATCCTCCCAAGCAAGTTTAATGAATTTACATGTTGTTTTTGAAGATGGAGCTAAAAAACTAGTAGGAGAAATCGTCAAAGTAGATAAAGACTATTTTGAAATTTCCATTTTAGGAGAAATTGAAGGAGATCATTTTATTCCAGGATTTCAAAAGAAGCCATCTTTTAAAGCCATCGTTCGAATGATTAAACTAGAAGAGTTAGAACTCGTCTTAGGAAAACAACAAATCGATACGACCGGAAGAATTCATTTAGGATATTCTACTCTTTACACGAACTATCGAATTAATGTTGATGTCAATCAATTTTTAAGTGGACACTTCGCTATTTTAGGAAATACCGGTGCTGGAAAAAGTTTTACTGTTTCTAGAATCTTACAAAACATCTTCACAGCAAGTGGTTATATTCCAAGCAAATCTCATATCTTTTTGTTTGATGCCTATGGAGAATACACCCATGCTTTTGATCACATTCATAACGTTAATCCCATCTTAAATTATAAGTGTTACACAACCAATACGAATTATGCAGAACAAGAAATTTTAAGGATTCCTTTATGGTTGTTAGATGTTGATGATATCGCACTCCTTTTAGGAGTAGAAAATCCAAGTCAAATTCCGATCATCGAAAAATCTTTAAAACTAGTAACCCTTCTAAGAAATAATAATGCTGATGTAAAAGCTCATAAAAATGATATTATTGCAAGAGCAATTATGGATATTTTAATGAGTGGAAAAGACTCGAGTAAAATAAGAGATCAAGTCATGGCAGTTTTAACAAACTTTAATACCGAAGATTTAAATTTAGATACGCCGATTGTTGAACCAGGTTATACAAGAACCTTAAAACAATGTTTATATGTAGATAAAACCGGAAAAATGCAAGATGTTGAAATTGTTGTTGATATGATGGGCCAATTTATGATTGAAAATTTGGAATTAAAAAACCCAGATGGAACGATTCCATTTACGTTATCGGATTTAGAAAAAGCAATGGATTTTGCTCTTATTTCAGAAGGAGTTTTAAAAAGTGATAAAGTTTTTGATTATGCCAATATTTTAAGTGTAAGACTTCACTCTTTAGTAAGTGGAGATTACAAAGAATATTTTAACTATCCAGAAATGGTCGATAAACAATCCTTCATTAAAAATTTAATCACAACCGCAGAAGGTGGAATTGCACAAATCGTAAACTTTAATATCAACTATGTAGATGACCGCTTTGCCAAAGTCCTTGTTAAAATTATTTCGAAATTATTATTTTCCTATGCTACTGAAAACAAACAAAGAGCATCCGTCCCTTTCCATATCCTAATTGAAGAAGCACATCGCTATGTGCAAAATGATACCGACACCGAAATTCTCGGATATAATATTTTTGATCGAATTGCAAAAGAAGGAAGAAAATATGGAACGATTTTAGGTTTCATCACGCAACGTCCTTCTGAACTTAGTGAAACATCGATTTCTCAGTGTTCGAACTTCTTAGTTTTAAGAACCCTTCATCCAAGAGATTTAAATTATATCAAAAGTATGATTCCAAGTATTTCAGAAGATATTATTGAATCTTTAAAAACCTTACAACCCGGAGTCTGCATGGCTTTTGGAAGTGCTTTTAAAATTCCTATCTCGATTAAATTCGAAAAGCCAAATCCAGAACCTTTAAGCAACAATGCTGATATCGAAAAATTATGGTATTAGAGCACTCTATTCCAATGTAAGCGATGTCAGTTCGTGTTACAAAACGCCAAGAACCGCTATACTAAAGTTGGTGATGGCAATGTATCTTAGAAAAATTTTTGGAAAAAATGTTCGTTATTATCGTTTTTTAAGAAGTATGACTCAAGAAAAATTAGCAGAGCTTACAGATTTATCTTCTCGTTATATCAGTAATGTTGAAAACGGAGAAGGAAATGTGTCTTTAGATACGATAGAATTATTTGCAAAAGCATTAAATGTATCTTGTCGAGATTTATTTGATGCAACTCCTAAAGAAGTAAAAGCAGCAAAAGTAAATTTGCAAAAAGAAACGATCAAAGCATAAAATTAAAATTTTACAGTAAAGTAGGAGAAAGTTCCTACTTTTTTCTTGACTTTTCCAATGGGGGGGGGGGTACACTATTTAATGAGAAAATATCAAGAGTAGAGGAGTATCTTTATGAGCGAAAAGGATAAGAAAAAACAAATTGTCAAAATTAGTGTATTTATAACAAGTATTTTTGTTATCTTTTTAAGTATCACCTATGCTTTTATCAATTTAACGTTAACAGGAGATAAAAAACAAGTAATTACTGTTGGAAACTTAGAATTAGAATTAGATGAAGATGATGCTATTACAATCGAAAATGCATTTCCAATGTATGATGAAGTAGGGATAATTCAGGAAGATGCCTTTAATTTTCATTTAGTCAATAAAGGAAAAAATGCAGCTTCTTACATTTTAAGTTTAAAAGATATTACCAAAGAGGATGTAGAGAAACT
>CANQHK010000106.1 GCA_947623645.1 uncultured Bacilli bacterium | reverse complement strand
TTATATATTTTTACTATAGGACATTTTGTTTTGCAAATACTTTTTTAAAATTAGGACATTTTGAATTATAAATCACAAAAAAAGAAACTTCTATCGAAGTTTTCCTTTCACACCTTTTATTCCTTTTGTTCCTCCTAATTCGCTGAATCCTTTTAAGATATTTGTTTCAAAGGAATGTGTTTTGGAGATTCTTTTTTTGTAATCTTTAATTCCTATATTAATAGCTTGATCTAACAAATCAGTATAATCAATTCCTACACTATCCCAAAGATAAAATGCAAGAGAACCTGGAATACTGTTCACTTCATTAATATATACTTTTTTCTTCTTTTCATCGATTAAAAAGTCAATTCGAACAATACCACTGCTTCCTAAAACTTTAAAGGCTTCTTTTGCAACACCTTCTACTTCCTTCTTTAACTTGTCACTAAGTCCTGCTGGGATAACTCTTGATGCAGAAAGCATTCCTTTCGATTTTGTTGCAGGTCGATATTTTAATTTTCCCTTTGTTTTGGAAGATCCTATATATTTATCGGCATAGGTTAATAATTCTTTGCTTGCAATAACTTGTTCAATTGCACTTACTTTAGAATTTTCATAGTTTCCTAATACACTGATATTTACTTCCATTAAATTTTTAACGACTTCTTCTACAAGAATTTTCTTATCATAGGAAATTGCATCTTCTAATGCTTCTTCTAATTCTTCTTTATTTTTTGCTATTTTTATTCCAACACTACTTCCAAGAGTTGCTGGCTTTACAATCATAGGATATTTTAATTGAGATTCGATTCTTTCTATAACTTTTTCCCGATCTTCCTCATATTCTGTATCATAAAACCAAGTATAGGAACAAATTGGTAGATTATTCTGTTTAAAAATATCTTTCATAAATACTTTGTCTTGCCCAACTACTGCTGCATAAACATCGACTCCTACAAAAGGAACTCCAATGGATTGTAAATATCCTTGTAAAACTCCATCTTCTACATTAGTTCCATGAACAATTGGAAATACAATATCTACTTCTTTTAATATTCTTTTAAAAATTCCTTTTTTATTTTGAAGAACAAAGTGTCCATTTTTTTCATATAAAACAACTTCTTTGGCATACCTCTTCATTAAATCCAAATCTTGAAATGTTTCAATATCTTTTAATAACTCTCCTGTATACCACTTTCGATCTTTTGAAATATAAAGAGGAATAATATCATATTTCTCACTATCAATTTTATTCATTGCTTGTATAGCAGAAATAATACTTACCTCATGTTCTACACTTTCTCCACCAAAAATAACACCTAAACGAATTTTCATAAAATAAACCTCCTACTCATTATAATTATCTGGTAAATCATTTTCAAAAAGAGCATAAATATCCGATTTTCCCTTTAATTTTTCAATTAATGGAAATGCTTCTTTAACATCATTAAAAATATAAATTTTATCTTTCTTATATTTCTTTTCTATAAGTCCTTCATAGATTGGTTTGGTCATTTTTTCTCCAATTAGTATAACATAATCTGCAACAGAAGCAATATTTTTTCCAAACTCTTTATTGTATTCATCTTGCTTATCTCCAAGCTCAATCATTCCGGGAGTTACAACCACTTTAGTTCCTTTCATCATGTCTAAAACTTCTAAAGCAACTTTGGCTCCTTCGGGATTGGAATTATAAGCATCATCAATCATATAAATATTTCCAATTTGTTTTAATTCTAGACGATGTTCAATACTCTTTATTTTTCGAACTCCTTGTTGTAATTCTTCGATGCTCATTCCGAGTCTTTTTCCTAAAGCAATTCCTGATAAAATATTATAGATATTGTTTCTTCCTAAAAGTTTTGTTTCAAATGGATAACTTTTTTTATCTTTCTTGAATTTTATATCAAATGTACTTCCTTTATAGGTCGTTTTTATATTGGTTGCAACAACATCTGCATCTTTTTCCAAAATTCCTATCCAAATAACTTCTACTTTATTTTGAAGTTTATAGGTTCTTTGTTTTTCATCATCTTTATTTAAAATAGCCACTCCATCTTCTGGTAAAGATTCGATTAATTCAAACTTTGTTTTTTGAATGTTTTCTTCACTTCCAAAGGTTTCTAAGTGTGCTGTTCCAATTTTGGTTAAAATTCCATATTTGGGATGAACCATATCACATAAAGTTTTGATTTCTCCTCTTTTATATGCCCCCATCTCTGCAATTAGAACTTCATCGAACTTATCTAAGTGATTGTTAATGGTTATCATAAGTCCATATTCTGTATTTAAATTTCTGGGCGTTGGTCGAGTAATGTAGCGAACATTTAAGATACTTGCTAAAATATTTTTACTACTTGTTTTTCCGTAGCTTCCTGTAATTCCAACTACTTTTAAATGATCCATCGAAGCTAATTTATCTTCAGCCATTCGATAAAATTTTAAATAAACAAGCCGTTCTATCGGAGTATTGATAATTTTTGCTAAAAGGATAACAGAATAATTGAAAGTTGTAAAAATACTTGCAAATAATAAACTTAAATATAGATGTTCTGAATTTGTAAAATAAAGAAATGCAGGGAGCAAAAACAAAATTAAAGAAGTAACGATTAACCTTTTTACACGTGCTGTTATTACTAATGGTTTCTTTACTTGTTCATTTTTTCCTCTTTGAATAATGAAGTAACTATCGATAATATAAAGAGCAAGTCCTGCAATAATGAGTAAATTTGAATATTGATTTTTCAAAAGAGTTGCGTATAAAAAGAGTACAATGGTTAAAATGTCCAAATGAACGTAAGCTGTTGTTAAATTTTTATCAATCCACTTGATATAACGATTATTTTCATTATATAAATTTTGTTGTAACATATGCATTGCTTTTTTCCCTTTGATTAGATTATAGAACAAGATGCAAAAATAACAGATTAAGAAAAAATTCATTTTACTTCACCTCTAAAAAATTATTTACAATTCCTGCTACTCTAGGTAAGGCTTCTAAATAGGCATAATGAGAAAGACCATCTAAAACAACCAATCCTCCATCTTGTAAGATCGATTCTAATTTTTTGGCATCCTCTAATGGTGCTTCTTGATCTAGACTTCCCCAAATAAGAAGTGTTGGAACGCTAATTTTTTTGGCTTCTTCCATTAAATTTCTGTTGACTACTTGAACAAGCGTATTTCTCATGATGGGGTTTGCGTTTCGATAATCTTCTGAACCGATGTATTTTTTCATGTATTCTCCAATTCCATTCATAAATGGCAATTTCTTAAGACGTTTTAGAATCTGTTCTTTTTTCGTTGCTTGATATTCTCGAATGCAAGGACTTCCAAAAAGAATTAATTTTTTCGTTGGATAGTTTGCGGCGTACCAAATAGCAACTCTTCCACCAAAGGAATGACCAATTAAGATTGGATGATCAATTTTTAAGTTTTGTAAAAATTGATGCAAGAATTCTCCGTAATCCTCGATGGTCCATGCTTTATCTGGTAAATCACTTTCTCCAAAGCCAGGAAAATCGATAATCGTAATTCTTTTTTTGATAAGAACGTCCCCTAAAGGTTTCATCATCTCAATATTTTGTCCCCAACCATGGAGTAAAACAACGTCTTCTCCTTTACCATATTGTATGTAATGAATGTGCATTTTGCCTATATTCATTTTCTATATCACCATCTTTAGTGTACCATATTTTTTCAGGAACTACAACAGCGAAACATGAAAAAAACAAGAAAAATCAACTAGAATAGAAAATTCTAGTTGATTAAGCCTTCCGGCCAAAGCCATCATTTGGTACAATAATAA
>CANQHK010000105.1 GCA_947623645.1 uncultured Bacilli bacterium | reverse complement strand
AAAGAATATCAATTTTACTTGATAATCTTATTTATACAAATTATAACCTGCTCGATTGTTTTTGAAACTCTCTTTTTAATAAGAAGACTCCTAAAATAAAGGCTAAAATATCTGCAATGATAGCACTCCATAGCATCGTTACAACACTATGACTAATGCTTGCAAGAAGAATAATTGCTGGAACAAAAAAGAGAACATCTCGAGAAAGTGCCAACAAAGTTGATTTAAAACTAGAGCCCATGGATTGTAATAAGATGGATAAAGACTTAATAATGCAGGTTAATAGAATTCCCCCTAAGAAAATTCTCAAACAATATTTCGCATATTCTAAGTACTCAAAAGAATTTTCATTTCCAAAAATATGTATGATGAGGGTAGGAAAAAGTTCAAATACTAGAAAGGCAATATACCCAATGATAACATCGATGATTAAAATATATTTGACGGCCTCTTTTACTCTTTTAATATTTCCTGCACCCATGTTGTATCCAATAATTGGCATACCACCTAAAGATACTCCAATAACAATCGATACCACAATACCAAATACTTTCATACAAATTCCAATAACAGCAAGAGGTGTTACGACTCCATAAGCTACCCCTGAACTAGACATTGTCCTATATCCATACTTACCAACTAAATTATTGGCAACTGCGATGATGATTACAATAGCAAGTTGAGTAATGAACGAAGCAAATCCTAAAGAAATTAATTGTTTGCATATTTTCTTATCGAGCTTGATAGATTCTTTATTGATTTGAAAAGATTTTGATTTTTTAAAATACAAGATGCTTCCTAAAAAGGTAAAGATTTGGCCAATAATTGTAGCAATTGCTGCTCCTTTTACACTCATTTTAAAAACAAATATAAAGATTGGATCCAAAACAATATTCGATACTGCACCAAGAACTGTTACAGCCATTGCATATTGTGGACTTCCATCACTTCGAATAGAAGCATTGAAACCTTGCCCAAGAATATAAAATGGTAAGCCATAACAAATAATTCTTAGATAATCTTTAGCATATTGATAACATTCCACTTCCTTGGGATTTCCACCAAATAAACTTAATATTTGCTGATTGAAAGCAATTCCTAAAATGGTTAGTAAAAGGGATACAATAATTAGAAGAACAAAACCATTTCCAATCGATTTATTTGCCTTTTCTTGATTTTTGGCACCTAAAGACAAATTAAATAAAGAAGCAGAGCCATCTCCTACCAATAAAGCAAAAGCAAGAGCTATCACAGTGAAGGGATAGACAATATTCGTTGCAGCATTTCCAAAAGCACCGGCTTCACTCCATCCGATAAAAATTTGATCAACAATATTATAAAGAGCTGCTACAATCATGCTAATAACACAAGGTATTGCAAATTTTTTAATCAGTTTCAAAAGATTTTCATTTTCCAAATCTATTTTTTCCATATAAACTTTCCTCCTCTATTTTTAAGCACAAAAATACGTAAGCCCTTATTCAATTGGACTTACGCATTTGCTACTCATTGATAAATTGACTTAATAACTTTTTGCTTAACGAAGTAATTATAACACAAATTTTAATTTTGTGTAAGACTTTTTATTGATTTAAATAGTATTTTCCACTTTTAAAAATTAAAGTTTTATCTTGTACCATCATTAATAAATAAGGATTTTTAGCAATTTCTTTAGGCAAATCTTTTGTTTTAATTCCATTTTCCAAACTAGTAATATGATTTTCTTGAAAATATTGAATAATCTTTTCTTTAGATAAACTTGCTGAGTCATTTTTATATTTATTTTTCATAAAAGCTATATAAAGAATCCCTACTATACAAAGAATTGGTAAAATAATTTTTAACATGTCATACATTTTAATCATCCTCACTATTCTTACTTTTTATATTTTTTTGACAAAGTTTTCCTACTATAAAGACAATAACACTTGGTACAATAAATTCGATTCCTCTTTCTAAAACAAAAACATAAAACGGTGCAGAATTATTGTGGGAATCATAATGAAAATAATCGAGCCCTAATCGAATACCAAAAACAATTATTAGAAATATCGAAATACAATATAAAAATTTATAAATATTTTCTTTTTTCATAGAATGGAACCTCCTACAATTACTTGTTTTCCAATACAATATCTTTATGATCTTTTGTTGTATACATTCAACTTTCCTTGAATATTACAAATCTATATTTATTATACCATTATTTTAACAACTTTCGCAGTTAAATAATTTTTTAGCACAAAAAAACTATCCATAAAGGATAGCTTTCCACACAAGGTGTCGTATTAATAATACGATTAAACTCTCGTTCAGCACTTGCATGTAGACCTGACAAGATTTCTCTCCGGTATGACAATAATATCAATTTTTTTCTCCATTTGTCAATACTATTTATTCAATTATGAAAATTTCTATACACTAAGAATCTTAACAAAACATCAAATCTCCTTTTTTAATGTATAAAATTTTAGAATTTAAAGATCTAATCATTATCAGAAAGTTATTTTACTTCACAAATAGCTCCATCTTTTTCTGCTGATTCTTTACTTTCTTCTAGAGTGCTTTTATCATCTTTTAATCCTTCAAATCCTTGTTCTTTTAAATCTTCCTCACTTGCCTTATCAACATCAATATCTAATATTGTATTGTACTCATAATTTTCATCACTTACAACAACTTTTAAACTCATTCCATCTTTTTCAAACTCTTGGCTATTTTCATCCATAGATTTTTTAAATGCTTCCCAATTTTCCTTTATAGTGGAATTATTAAGTTTTGTATTAACTTCCATTTTCATTTGTTTTAACTGATCATTTTTATAAGTCATAGAAATTACTTGCTCGATATCCATATCTTCATCACTTTCAGTAGTTGTACATACCAAAGTTTGCTCCTTTACTTCTTTTTCTTCTGTTGCTCCACAACCTGTAATTAAAATAATAGCTAACAAACTGAAAAATATCATAGAAACTTTTTTCATAACCTTCTCCTCCAAACTTCTTTTTTCTTTTTCATTATACCATTTTAATTAAATTTTGCCTATACTTTTATAGAAAAAATGTTGTATGCACAATTTATATATAATTTTTATTTACAGATTTTATCTTATTTTATGATATTGTTTTTCTTTCGTTGGTGATTCCAGTAAATATATTTTTTTATTCGTAAAATCTACTTGTATATCTGTCCCTACTGGCAATATTCCAATTGGACAGGCATGACCTATATTAACATTATATAAAACAGGTAATTCTTCTTGATGAAACTCTTTTAACACTTTTTTATACACTTCTTTATATTCCTCATAATATTTTTCATCTTGAGGTTTACCAACGATAATTCCTTGAATCACATTCAAGATACCCTGTGCACCTAAATTTCTTAAATAATACGTTAACAAATCAGGACTAGGCTTTTCTTCACTTGTTTCTAATAATAATATTTTATCTTTCCATTGTTCTTTCGTTGGCCATATTTCTGTTCCAATAACCATTGGAAAAACATCTATACAACCACCTAATAATTTTCTCGATACAATACCAGAACCCTGTAATGTTTCATAATCACTTTTATATTGTTTGATAAGTTCTTCGTAAAGCAATATCAATTCAATCACCTCTTGATATAATTTTAAAGTAAATTGCCACATTCGATTGACTATTGTGGCAATTTACTTTAAAATTTTCATGTTTTAATTATCAAAAATTAGAAATTTTTCTAAACTAACATAAACTTTTCTAAATATTAGTAGGTCTTAATCAAACTATTATAAATTAAGATAAATCGAGTAGAGTAAATTTTCAATAAATTTTGCAATTTTATTGATATGATACCCTCTCACACCACCGTACGTACC
>CANQHK010000104.1 GCA_947623645.1 uncultured Bacilli bacterium | reverse complement strand
TTAAGACTAGTTTACATTCAAGAATGAAAGATGGTTTATATGTATCTGGTAGATGCCCTTTTGGATATATGAAAGATCCAAATAATAAAAATCATTTGATAATAAATGAAGAACAAGCAGAAACTGTTAAA
Organism: uncultured Bacilli bacterium; assembly: GCA_947623645.1. Taxonomy (GTDB): domain Bacteria; phylum Bacillota_I; class Bacilli_A; order RF39; family UBA660; genus MGBC162581. The sequence continues at coordinate 3,775 of CANQHK010000104.1, read as the reverse complement.
TTAATCTTTGATTTAGCACTAAAAGGAAATACCTATCATTCTATAGCACAGGAACTTTCCAAAAGAAGAATAAAAACTCCAGCATCTTATTATAATTATGTTTGGAATACAAAGTGTAGTAGTAAATGTATTTCCAAAGAACTTGGTGTATGGGTTGATACAACAGTAAAAACTATTCTAACCAATCAAATCTATGCAGGAGATTCTGTTCAAGGTAAAACTAAAAAAATTAATTATAAATTAAAAAAAACAGTTAAAAATAATCCCAAAGATTATATAATTGTAGAAAATACACATGAAGCAATAATAAATAGAGATACTTTTAACTATGTCCAAACACTACTTCCTAAAAATGTTAAAAGACCGGAAAAGAAAAGATTTTATTTATTCGATGGACTTTTGTATTGTGGAGATTGTAAACATCGAATAACAATAAGATATCAAAATAAAACAAGAAGAAGTTATACTACTTGTGATTATTATAGAACATATTCAAAGTATCATGTATGTACAACTCATACAAATAATTATGAAATACTAGAAAAGGTAATTTTAGATAATGTCAAAGAAGTATGTAGAAAATATTTAGATAAAAATAAGATAAAAGATTCTATAAGTAATATAACATTTGAAGATACTTCTTTAAAAGTAAAAAAACAAATTGAAAGTTTAGCACTTATAAATAATAAATTAACTGAAAATTTAGATAAAACTTACATGGATATGTTGAAAGGAATATTAGATGAATCGCAATATTTAAGGATAAGTGAAAATATAAAAAAAGAAATAGAGGATAATAAAAAGAACATTAGTAATCTTAAAAGGAAAAATCAAGAATCAAACAAAATAGATAATAAACAAATAGAAAAATATATAAATAAGTTTTTATCATTAGAAAATCCAACTAGAGAATTAATCATAAATTTAGTTGAAAAGATTTATATCTATCAAGATAAAGAGATAGATATTCTATTTACATTTAAAAATACTACATAAAAAAGGTATCAGGGGATACACTTTATAAAATTGCTCAAAATTTTGGAGTAACTGTTCGAGAATTAATTGATTTAAATAATCTTTCTGATACGGTTTTAAGTATTGGGCAAGAATTACTGATTCCAGGAACACAGGATGATGATGCAGATAATGATAATGGAAATAGTGGAAATACTACTACAACATATACTGTACAAAGAGGAGATAGTTTATGGAAAATTGCTCAACAATTTGGAATTTCTGTAGATGATTTAATTCGTGCTAATAATTTGACGAGCAACACTTTACAAATTGGAGATGTTTTAATCATTCCAACAACTTCCAATGAAACCCCTTCTACTCCTACCCCTACTCCACCATCAACAAATTATACCAATTATACTGTACAAAGAGGAGATAGTTTATGGCTCATTGCAAACCGTTACGGAACAACTGTCGATGCGATTAAAAATCTTAACAATTTAACCAGTAATACTCTACAAATCGGGCAGGTATTAAGAATTCCAACTTCTACGAATTACATAACCTATACCGTAAAAAGTGGAGATAGCCTTTGGACGATTGCAAGACGATACAATACAACTGTTCAAGAACTTCGAAATCTCAATCAACTAACAAGTGATGTTTTACAGATTGGTCAACAATTGCAAGTTCCTACAGCTTAATTTTTTAAAAAAGAAAAGCTTGACTTTTTCTTTTTTTAGAGATATCATGTATATATGAACATATAATCATATATAATAATAAGGAGGACTTATGAATATTGAATTTTGGAATCGATTAAGTGAATTTTATAAAATTTTTGGAGATGGTACTAGACTTCGAATTTTAAATACATTGCTTTCTGGAGAAAAGTGTGTAACCGAAATTAGTGAAGCTTTAGAAATTAGTCAATCCGCCATTTCCCATCAGTTAAAAACGCTTCGAGATTCTACTTTAGTCGTATGTAAAAAAACGGGTCAAACGGTTCATTATAAGATTGCAGATGATCATATTCGAATTATTTTAGAGTACGGATGTGAACATATTAGAGAGAAGGAAGAAAAATGAAAAAAATTGTTGTTAATATAGAGCTTGTAAAAATCATTATTAGTGCTTGCTTTTTAATTCTTTCCTTTTTTGTGAAAGACTACCCTATTTTCTATTTTCTACTTTTGTTTTTCTCTTATTTTCTTGTCAGTTGGGATATGATTAAAGAAAGCCTTCATGGTATTTCTGAAGGAGAATTTTTAGACGAAAATACACTGATGATTTTGGCAACTCTTGGAGCCTTTGCAATTCACGAATATCCAGAAGCAGTAATGGTTGTTTTATTATTTCAATTCGGAGAATATTTATCGAACTTGGCTGTCGATAATTCTAAAAAAGCGGTTACCAATTTAATGGATTTAAGAAGTGATAAAATCTGTATCTTAGAAAACGGAAAAGAAAAGATTCAAAAAACAAGTTCTGCTAAAATTGGAGATTTATTTATCGTTCGTCCAGGAGAAATCATCGCGCTAGATGGGATTGTAAAAGAAGGGTCAGCTTATCTTGATACAGCAAGTTTAACAGGAGAAAGTATTCCCAGAAGAGTCGATGTTGGAGATCAAGTTTTAAGCGGTTCCATTTGTCAAGATAAAATTTTAACTATTGAAGCAACTAGTCTTTATGAAACGAGTACTGCTAGCAAGATTTTATCTCTCTTAGAAAACAGTTCAGAAAAAAAAGCTCATACTGAAAAATTTATTACAAGATTTTCTAAAATTTATACTCCTATTGTCGTTCTTCTTGCTATCGTTATTGCAATCCTTCCCCTATTCTTTGGAGCAGGTATTCATGAAAGTATCTATCGTGCCCTTGTCTTTTTAGTAATGTCCTGTCCATGTGCTCTAGTCTTATCGGTTCCTCTTGCTTTCTTTTGTGGAATTGGAAGAGCAAGTAAAGAAGGTATTTTAATAAAAGGAGCAAATGAATTAGAAAATTTAGGACAAATCCGTTCTATTCTTTTTGATAAAACCGGTACCATTACGAAAGGTGTGTTTACAATCACAAAAATTAATGGAATCAACTGCAATAAAGATAAACTTTTAGAAATTGCAGCTTATGGTGAATATTATTCCAATCACCCTATTGCAAAATCGATTTTAACAAAATATAAAAAACCAATCGATGCTCAAAAAATTCGCAATTTTAAGGAAATTCGTGGTAAAGGAATTCAAGTAAAAATCAATGGAAAGTCTTATAAAATCGGAAATACTTCTTTTTTAGAGGAAGATAAAATTAACGTGGAAATTCCTAAAGAAACAGGAACAATTGTCCATATAAGTGAAGGAAAAAAATATTTAGGATACCTTGTAATATCAGATCTTCTAAAAGAAAATATTCAAAAGACTATCCAACGTTTTGATCAATTAGGAATTCAAGATACCGTTATACTATCAGGAGATTATGAAAAAATTGTAAAAGATATTTCAAAAAAATCTGGAATAAAAAAATATTATGCCGAGCTTCTTCCTGAAGATAAAGTTCGTATTATGGAAGAATATAAAGAAAAAGGTCTTACTGCTTTTGTTGGAGATGGAATGAATGATGCTCCCGTTCTTCAAAGTGCAGATATTGGAATTGCGATGGGTGGAATCGGAAGTGATGCTGCCATTGAAGCAAGTGATATGGTATTGATGCGAGATGATATTGGAAAAATTGCAACAGCTATTACTCTTTCAAGACTTACCAAGAAACTTGTTATTTTTAATATTACGTTTGCTCTTCTTGTAAAATTAATCGTCCTCGTTTTAGG
>CANQHK010000103.1 GCA_947623645.1 uncultured Bacilli bacterium | reverse complement strand
TCCAATAAAAAGAAAGATCGTAATTAGTCCCAAAAGAACAAGTTTTATAAGCTCTTTCTTATTTTGCATACGAAATCCCTCTCTTCTTTCATGATTATATCAAGAATTCCAATTCCTTTCAATCCATTTTCCAAAATCTTTATAATATTTTACGTAAAACTATTGAACTGTTGTAACCTTTTTTATAAAATTTTCTTTTCAAAAGAAAAATTTTCCTGTATACTTATTTTAGCAAACAAAAAGGAGGAAAGCAAAATGGAAAATGTAGAAGCAAAAATTATAGCTGTCATCGATAAACTTCGACCATTTTTAATAAGTGATGGTGGAAATATTGAATTTGTAAAATTTGAAGATGGAATTTGTTATGTTCGCTTAACCGGGGCATGCCAGGGTTGTCCCATGTTAGACAGTACTTTAAAAGATGGAATTGAACTTGCTTTAACCGAAGAAGTAGAAGAAGTCCTAGAAGTTCGCAACGTAGAATCTTAATCTCTTACAATCCAACGAACTTCTTCGATCTCTACTTTTTTTCTGATAATATAATAAATTTCTCGTAAAAAGATGCGGTATTCTTCCCTTCTTTCTCCAAGTAGAAGGATTGAAGATTCCTCTTTTTTTTCGCTAAAAAAATCGGCACAAGCATCAAAGAAAAAGGATGGATAAAGAAGTCTTCCAAAAAGTAAGGAATAACCAAAAGAAGAATATTTTAAAGAAAGAAGAAGATCTTCGATTACTTGAAAATCATAATCATTATAAAAAAATAAAGATTTCAAATATTCTGCTACATCGCGACAAGGATAATCGATCACCAAATCAAGAGGAAAATATAAAGATGCAACACTTGCCCTCGCATCAACTCGGTGATGCTGAACAAAAAAATCTTCCGGAAAAGTAGTTTTTGGAAAAGTGGTTAAAATATGCTCAACATATTGAATTGCATTTTCACCAAGTCCCATGTAATATAAAAAAATAGGCATATAGGAAGAAGTAGAAACTGGATGATGTTTTAAAATTTCTTCAAAGTTATCCAAATTATAAGACCACATTTTTTGCCAAGGAAACCGAAGAAGAGAAGAAAAAGAGGAATCGATGGAAATAGAATCTTTACTTAAATCAAAAAAGCTTAAAGAATCATGAACAACAGAAGTAATTCCAAGCAAAACATAACAAGTTCCATCAACCAAAATATAAGGAAGCTGATCTTTCGTAAGATAAATTTTATAATAACGAGGATTGGTCAAACGAAGTTTTTGATTCAGTTGATACAAATCAAGAAGATGTTTCTCATCTTGATAAAAAGGAGTTAACATAAAAGATTGATTCTGATTTTTAAAATAGTAGATTCCCTTTGTTAAATGAATGTTTTCTATATTTAAATTATAATAGTAATTGATAATATTTTTCAAAGAAATGCCTCCTTTCCTTATTCTAATTTATGAAAGAAGAAAAATCTTTATGTTTTTTAAGTTTTTTATAAAAATAACTAAGAACAAGAAGAACCAGAAGAATTCGAATGGGAATTTTTAATTTTTCTACATAATCCATCATAAATACCCAATGATTTCCAAGAGCATATCCAACATAAACAAAAACAAAAGTCCAAGGAATACTACCAAGAGTTGTATAGAGAACAAATTTTGAAAAAGAAAGACGCATAATTCCAATTGGAAGAGAAATAAGCGTACGAACAATCGGAAAATTTCGACCTATGAGGGAAGCAAACAAACCATATTTTTGAAACCAAGCATCACTTTTTTCCAAATCTTCTGCCTTCATAAAAAAATATTTTCCATATTTTAATACAAAACTTCTACCACCAAAATATCCCATAAAATAAATAACGATAGCACAAAACACACTCCCCAAAAGTCCTGTTAAAAAAGCTCCCCAAAAGGAAAAAATTTTAGAAGAAGCTAAAATTCCTCCCGTTGCAAGAACTGCTTCACTAGGGATAATAATAATCACTGCTTCTAAAACCATTGCAAGAAACATTCCAAAATATCCATATTGCCCGATTAAATCTACAACAAATTGCTGCATAAAAATCCCCCCATACAATGTATGAGAGGTTCTTTTTAAATATGTTTCCCTTCTTCCGATACTTCTCGAACTCTTCGAAAAGAAATAATATAGAGTAAAAAGACAAAAATTAAGAAGAAGAGGACTCCAGAAGTATTTCCAGAAAAAATACAGAAATCAAAAAATCCATGTAAAACAATTGGAACAAAGAAAGCATAACTCAAATAAAGATATTCTTTTTTACTATGATATCTTCGATAATGTTTGGCAAGTCCTAAGTAGTAACCCATAAAAATTGCAAAAAATACATGTGATGGAACGGTAAAAACACCTCGGTATAATGCTGTTAATAAATCGCTCGTACTAAAAATAAATAGAATATTTTCATACGTTGCAAACCCAAGAGATACAAAAGAAGCATAGACAATTCCATCATATTGATAGTTAAATTCTTTATTTTTATAGCAGACTAAATAAGTAAGTAAAAACTTAAATCCTTCTTCGAGAAGTGCAACCAAGACAAAAGAATAAAACAAGATACGACTCATACTATCCAAAGAATAATTGGATACATGAAGCCACATAGAAAGAATAATGACAATAATTCCCGAAACAATTCCTCCAATAAAAGAACGAAGAAGTAAAGAAAATGGTTCTTTCTCAACAACATCTTTATGATAAATATAAAATCCCAAAAGAAGACTTGGAAGAATGGATAAATATAAAAGGATAATTTGCATAACTACCTTCACCTACTCTACAAAGATTATAACACACAAAAATAGAAAATAAAAGTTTACAAAGTCAAAAAACAACTCTACCTGTAAAACAAGAAGAGTTATTTCTAATTTTTTATGATGTTGCTCCTAGAGTGACAAAAACTGCACGAGAAGAAGAGTATTTGCTCTCACCGCCTGTGTTCGTGTAACTTTGAAATACACCTGCATTTGGAGAATTCTGGTATTCCCCACTACGTGAGACCCAAGGATAATTAGCGCAAACAAAACTGGAATAATCATTATACCATCCTGAGGTTTCTGATAATGCATGTCCAAAACATACTCCATTATTACATGCTGTTTTCGATAAATTTATATTTGTATCTGCTGCACTTGTTGTTTTACTGACATATAAATCATAATATTTTGCATTCGGAAATGGGATCCCTGAATATGTATTATTAAGTAATGAACCGCTGAATCCAGAATTATTACCATCATTATTTCCACTTCTTGGTGCACCTTTCTCATCTGCTAACACTCCCATGACTTGTTCCCGTGCTCCTCCATTCATATCATATACTCCTGTTATATTTCCTGTGGTACTTGCTTGAATACCATAATCTCCATCATATTTATTTGCAGCAGTTGTACATACACCGGCATCTTGACTAGCATCCTGGCTACTTGCTCCGATTCCAGTTGTAAAATTACTACAATTATTTATTCTTACTTGCTTTTCAGTACTATTATATTTAGTATTTCCATACTTTCCATATTTACTTTGACTTAAGTATGCTACTACTCCCCATTCACTATTTTTTATCATATGAATATCCACTTTATTTTGGTCTGTTTCAAATCCAAATGGATTTCCAGATCTTTGTATACTCTTTATTGCATAAAAGAAATTTGACACATTATTATATCTTAATGACATTTTATTTGGAAGAATTTCTATGTTATCAGCATTTTCACAATTTCCGTTTGTACACTTTAAATTATTATCAGCAGTACTAGATGATAATGTTTTATGACTTAATTCAAATTTTCCTACCCAAATTCCTGATAAGTTTTTTGTTCCAAATTTAAATCCATCAGGTATTTTATAATTTGTTGCTGGAGTGGCCTTAGTTGCTTGAATAAAATTGACGGTAATTCCTCCTGGTGTTGCTCTTGACCCACCAGCATAAGTAGTTTCTAAGTTTGTGGATAAATATTCATA
>CANQHK010000102.1 GCA_947623645.1 uncultured Bacilli bacterium | reverse complement strand
TTTGCATTCTTATTAGAATTTTCTGTATTCCAATATTCATTTTCTCCATCGATTAATTCTTTAATAGCAAGATCTGTTGTATTACTTCTACGAACCAATTCTCGAGTATATCGATAAGTAATATACTTCTTTGCCAAAGCATACTTACCAATAGACATAAGCTTCATTTCGATGATATCTTGAATATCTTCTACTAAAATTCTTTTCTTTCCAAGTTTTTCAATATAGCGAATTATATTTTTAATTTGAGTTTGAGAAGCTTGTTCTTCTTCTTCTACCTCTAAATTTGCTTTCATAATCGCATTTTCAATTTTTTCGGGTGAGTAGTCAACCATATGACCGTCTCGTTTAATTACTTTCATACTACTTTCTTCCTTTCTATTTTATGATATCACTATACCATAATTTTTTTAAAACAAATGTTGCAATTGCAACAAAGTAAAAAAAATGTTAAAATATTTTTTGGAGGTGTAAAATGACCAATCCTTTTGACCAAATTAGTGAAAAAAACAAAGAAAGATTATTCCGTTTATTAGAAGCAGATACTCTGAAAATTGATGCAAACAAAATCTTATCTTCCCTTGTAAAATCGGATGATTTCATAGGAATTATTATAAAAGGATACATTCAAATAAGGAAGATTGATTATAATGGAAACAGAATTATTATTGATGAATTAGAAGAAAATCAAGTCTTTGGAAACACCCTATCATCTTTAAAAAATAACGAGTATGAAATTTTAGCAAAAGAAGAAACTTCGATTATATTAATGGATTATGATAGAATTTTAAAAAGTGAAAGTCCAAAGGAGTATTATAATCGATTTATTAAAAATCTTTTAAAAATTATAAGTGAAAAAGTAAAAGAACAAAACGCTCGTATCGAAATTTTAACAAAAAGAACAATTCGCAACAAACTTTTAGAATATTTTCGCATTCTTTCCCAAAAGCAAAGTTCAAAATATATTTATTTGCCATTTAATTTTACAGATTTAGCGGATTATTTAGCAGTAGATAGAAGTGCTATGTCCAGAGAATTAAGATATTTAAAAGAAGAAGGTTTCATAGAAATTAAAGGAAAAAAAATAACCTTATTATATGAAAAAGATAGTGCATTGTACCAAAATCTTTAAAGATACTTGAAAGAAAAATAAAAAATTGTTACAATAATTACAGTAGGAGGAAGTAAAATGAAAGAAAAACAAAGAGGATTTGAAATTGCCAAAGGATGGGAAGATAAAGATATTCATTTACCTGTTCGAAAAACCAAACATTCTGCAGGATATGATGTCGAAGCAGCAGAAGATGTAGTGATTCCACCTTTTAAAAATGGACAAAAACCAACTTTAATTCCAACGGGATTGAAGGCATATTGCATGGAAGATGAATTTTATATGTTAGTAAATAGAAGCTCAGGGCCTAAAAAAGGGCTTGTTATGTGTAACAGTATTGGAATTATTGATGCTGATTATTATGGAAATGAAAGTAATGATGGACATTTTTATTTTCAGTACTATAACGTTTTAGATCACGAAATTGAAATTAAAAAAGGAGATTGTATTGGTCAAGTAATCTTCCAAAAATTTTTAATTTGTGATGATGATAAGGCAGAAGGAGTAAGAACCGGAGGATTTGGAACGACAGACAAATAGAGCTTTTGGCTCTTTTTAATTGACAGAAAATAAAGAATTGAATATAATAAGCACGAAAAAAGAAAGAAAAGCAAAAGGAGAAAGAATATGAAAGAGGAAAAAGTAGTACTTATAACAGGAGCAAGCAAAGGGATTGGTCAAAAAATTGTGGAACGTTTAGCCAAAGAAAATTTAAAAATTATTGCTTGTTATAACAAAAGTGAACAGGAGATGAAGAATTTACAGCAAAAAATAAAGAAGAACGAACAAAAAGAAATAGAGATTATTCAAGGAGACTTGTCCAAAGAAGAAGAAATCCAAAAAATGATTGCAACCATCGATCAAAAGTACCCAAGAGTAGATATTTTAATTAACAATGCTGGAATTGCTATTGATAAAAGAGTAGAAGAAAAAACGGTAGAAGCTTTTCAAAAAGTTCTATCGGTAAATCTTTTAGCACCCTTTCTCTTATCTCAACATTTTGGAAAGAAAATGTACGAACGAAAACAGGGAAAAATTATTAATATAACTTCAACCAACGGAATCGATACGATGTACCCAGAAGGAATGGACTACGACGCTTCCAAAGCTGGACTCATCTCTTTAACACATAATTTTGCCAAAGCCTATGCTCCTTATGTTCAAGTAAATGCTATTGCTCCTGGTTGGGTAAATACACCAATGAACGAAGAAATGGACGAAGAATATAAAAAGCAAGAAGAATCGAAGATATTATTAGGAAGATTTGCTCATCCAGAAGAAATTGCAGAAGTTGTAGCGTTCTTAGTATCAGACGGGTCAACCTATATCAATTCCAGTATTATTCGAGTAGATGGAGGAGTAAAATAAGATGGATAAAATTATGAATTTAGTAGAAGAAACGGAAAAAGAAATTCAAGAACAAATTCAAGAAATTGATAAGAATTGTATGATCAATAGCAAAAAAGTATTAGATGCTTTTCGACATTATGAAATTTCCGAAACACACTTTCAATCAACAACAGGATATGGCTATGGAGATATTGGAAGAGATACGATTGAAAAAGTATTTGCTGAAGTTTTAGGGAGCGAAGATGCACTTGTTCGAGGACAATTTATTTCAGGAACACATGCTTTAACAGTAACCTTATTCGGCTTATTAAGGCCGGGGGATACTATGTTAAGTATAACGGGGAAACCTTATGATACTTTAGATGAAGTTATCGGAATTGTAGAAAATGAAAGTTCTTTGGCATCTTTTGGAATAAAATATGAACAAATTGATTTAATCGACGATGATTTTGACTATCAACAAATCACAAAAGCACTGCAAGAAAAAAAATATAAATTAATCGAAATTCAACGTTCTAAAGGTTACTCTACGAGAAAGAGTATTCCTATTGAAAAGGTCGAAAAAGTAATCCAACAAATTCGAAAAATCTCCCAAGATGTCATTATTATGGTTGATAATTGTTATTGTGAATTTGTAGAAGAAAAAACTCCTGTAGAAGTAGGAGCAACTGTAATGGTAGGATCTCTCATCAAAAATCTAGGAGGAGGAATTGCTCCCAATGGTGCCTATGTTGCGGGGACGCACGAAGTAATCGAAAAAGTTGCTGAAAGACTTACCGTACCTGGAGAAGGAAGAGAAGTTGGACCTTCTCTTGGCATGAACAAAGATTTACTCCAAGGATTGTTTTTTGCCCCAAGTGTCGTTGCAAGCAGTTTAAAAACAGCAGTATTTACAAGTAGAATTCTAGAAAAACTAGGATATCTCGTAGAACCTAAATATAATGAGAAAAGAGTCGATATTGTTCAAAATATCATTTTCCAGGATAAAGAGAAGTTAATAAAATACTGTCAAGGAATTCAAAGTGCCTCTCCAATTGACTCCAATGCCCTTCCAACACCATGGGATATGCCCGGATATACGGATCAAGTCATTATGGCAGCAGGAACGTTTATTCAAGGTTCTTCCATCGAATTATCTTGTGATGGCCCAATAAGAGAACCATACATCGCTTACCAACAAGGTTCTCTTACCTACGAATATGGAAAACTAGGAGTTATCAGTGCTATTTTAAATATGAATTCAGAAGAATAAATAAAAAAATCAAAAAAAGCCTTGCACAAGAAGAAATTTCTTGTTATAATAACATCGCTTAGGAATTACTATGACAGATTATTCGTCATGGCGGAAGGAGAGATAAAAATGAAAAAGGGAATCCACCCAGAAATGAAAGATGCAACTGTTACTTGCGCTTGTGGAGAAACATTTCAGACAAAATCAACAAAAGAACAAATTCATGTAGAGGTATGTTCAAAATGTCATCCATTCTATACAGGAAAACAAACAAGATCCTCTAAAGCAGGTAG
>CANQHK010000101.1 GCA_947623645.1 uncultured Bacilli bacterium | reverse complement strand
ATAAGAATATAATAAAAAAGAGTTTTAATCTATAATTTTATCACAATTTGTCATTATATTTTTATGCGATTGCCATAAAATAATTTTGGAATACTTGTTATTTTGAAAAAATCGTACTATAATAGAGAAAAGAAGAAAAAAGGGGATGAATAGAATGATAAAAATCTATACGTCCGATATGAGTACAGGAAGTTTTAAAGAAATCAAAAAAATTCAAACTGGAGTATGGATTGATATCACGAATCCAACTCAAGAAGATGTTCAAAAATTAACAAGTAAAATCGATATGGATGCCGAATTTATTAATTATATTCTAGATGATGAAGAACAACCAAGAATTGATTCGGGGCTTGATAAGAAATTGATTATTATCGATGTACCAGTTATTAAACCTAAAAGAAAGAATTCTATCATTACAACAGCTCCTATGGCTATTCTAATTATTCGAGATGATTACATCATTACAGTATCGAAAGAAGAAGAGGTTTTAAAAGATTTTAGGGAAAATAAAGTAAAAGATTTTTATACTTTTCAAAAAAGTCGATTTACAATTCAAATTCTCTATCGTGTTGCAACTCTTTATTTAAAATACTTAAAACTTATCAACGAAGCTATTGAGAAATGTGAAGATAAAATGTTTGAAGCAACGAAGAATAAAGAATTAGAGAGGCTTTTAAATATTGAAAAAAGTTTGGTTTATTTGGTTACGAGTTTACAATCCAATAAAGTGGTGTTAGAAAAAATTAATAAAGGTACGGTTATCGATTTTTATGAAGAAGATCGAGAGTTGTTAGATGATGCCATGATTGAAAATGATCAAGCCATGGAACTTGCTCATTTATATCGAGAAATTTTAAGTAGTACAACCGATGCTTTTGCAACGATTATTTCCAATAATTTAAATCAAATTATGAAATTTTTGGCAGGAATTACGATTGTTATATCAATACCGACGATGGTTGCATCTTTTCTTGGAATGAATGTTCCTCTTGGTATCTTTAAAGATAACCCATATTCTTTTCTATTCCTAGTAATGATTTCTTTAATTGCTTCGATCATTGTTGCAATTATTCTACGGAAAAAGAATATGCTTTAATAAAGGAGTATAAAAATGGTTGATGTTTGGTTGATATTATTTGTTGTGTTAATTGTTTTAGAGATGGCAACTGTGAATTTGGTTTCTATTTGGTTTGCCATTGCCTCTTTAGTTGCAGCGATTATTTCTATTTTTACAGAAAATACAATGATTCAGTTAGCTGGTTTTATTCTTACGAGTGTGATTACATTAGTGTTAACAAAACCGTTGGTAAAGAAACTTCGTGGCAAAGGAATCGTTCCTACAAATTTGGACCGAGTAATTGGTAAAGTTGGAATGGTTACAGAAGAAATTACGAAGCTCGAGCCAGGAGAAGTGAAAGTCGATGGTAAAAGATGGAGTGCTATCTCTACGAAAAAAATATCGGTTGGAAAGAAAGTTGAGGTACTTTCTATAGAGGGTGTAAAACTACATGTTAAAGAAGTAAAGGAGGATGATTAATATGTGGATTATTGCAATTATTATATTAGTGATTTTGATTACAGGATTTCGAATTATTCCGCAATCGAGAGCAAAAGTTGTAGAAAGACTTGGGGCTTATAATAAGACCCTTCAAACAGGACTTCATTATGTTATTCCATTTATCGATAGAATAGCAAGTGATGTTACTTTAAAAGAGGTTGTAAAAGATTTTGAACCTCAACCAGTAATTACCAAAGACAATGTTACAATGCAAATTGATACAGTTGTATATTTTCAAATTACGGATCCAAAACTATATACTTATGGTGTTGAAAATCCAGTCAGTGCGATTGAAAATTTAACGGCTACAACCCTTCGAAATATTATTGGTGAATTGGAACTTGATGAAACATTAACTTCAAGAGATATTATCAATACTAAAATGAGAGCCATTTTGGATGAAGCAACGGATCCTTGGGGAATTAAAGTAAACCGTGTAGAAGTTAAAAATATTTTACCGCCTAAAGATATTCAAGAAGCCATGGAAAAACAAATGAGAGCAGAACGGGAAAGACGGGAAGCAATCCTAAAAGCAGAAGGGGAAAAGAAAGCTGCCATCTTAATTGCTGAAGGAGAAAAAGAAAGTGCCATTCTTCGAGCAGATGCGAAACGTGAAGCTCATATTCGTGAAGCAGAAGGAGAAGCAGAGGCAATTATTAAAATTAACAATGCTAAAGCCGAAGGAATTAAAGTCATGAAAGAAGCAAAAGCCGATGCAGCAGTTCTTAAATTAAAAAGTTATGAAGCTCTTATCGATGTTGCAAACGGACAATCAACGAAATTAATTATTCCAAGTGATTTGCAAAATTTAACTTCCGTTGCAAGTGTTCTTAAAGAAACTATGAAAGGAGATAAATAATCCGAAATAAAGGATTATTTTTCTTCCATGAAAAAAGGACTTGTAATAGCGCTTACCTTTTTTCTTTTATTAACTGGATGTTCTTCTTCTAATGAAAGTATGAAAGAACCAGAATACATTACAGAATTAAAAGAATTGGGGTACCAGCAAGAAGTAATCGATGAATTAACAGAAAAATTAACGACTGAAGAATTAAATAAATTGACAGAATTTGATTATGTTGAAGTTTTACTAGATATTTTAAATAGTAAAGATTATAAAGCAGAAAACTTAGAAAAGTATTTAAAATATTATGAGGCAGGTATGAATGGAGAAGCTGTTGTTTATATTGTAAACAATGATATTCATTATACTTATAATGAAAAGCTCGTTTCCATTATGAATCATGAATATTTTATTGCTGAAAATTTAGATCGTTATATGTCTTATGAAAGCGATAATACAGATTTTATTGTAAGAGCGGTCAATAGCAATATAGATAAAGAAGTTTTTGAAAATTTAAAAACAACGGACACTGCGAAAAATGAACTCATGCTCGTGAACAAATATTACCAGTTGCCGTCTTCTTATCAAAATAAAAATATGGTTTATTTATCTTCTAAGTACACCAATAAAAGTGGGCAAAGGTTAAACAAGGAAGCCTATGACGCTTTTAAAAAATTGGTTGAAGCGGGAGAAAAAGAAGGAATATATATACGAGCTATGAATACTTTTCAAAATGCAAGTACGGTAGAGAAAAATTATACTGCTAGTGATGACGTTCAAAAAGATAAAACTGTTTTTAGAAGTGGGCATTCTGAACACCAAACGGGTCTTGCTGTAGATGTCAATAAAAAAGGAGCCAAAACAGAAGAGGAATGGATTTCTTCCAAAGAAGCAGAATGGATGCAAGAAAATGCTTATCTTTATGGATTTATCTTACGTTATCCTGAAGATAAAAAAGAATTAACAGGGTATGATTTTATCCCTTGTCATTATCGATATGTTGGAGTGGATGCTGCAACGTATATCAAAGAAAAGAATATTACTTTCGAAGAATATTATGCTTATTTCGTAGAGCAAGATCGTCAAATAGAACAATAAAAGATTGGATTATGAATTTTCCAATCTTTTTCCTTGCCAAGAATTTCTTCTTGCCATTTCTTTATCAATTCCATTTAATACATCAATTTTTTTAATAGTCCAAAGAGGTGCTAAAAGGTCTTCTATGACAGGGTCTCCCGTTAATCTGTGGACAACAATTTCTCCTCGTAAAAGTTCTAATTGATCACAGACAATATCGATATATTCCTCTTTTGAAATCAGTTGAAAAGGATTTTTTTGGTACATTCTTCCTAAATCGGTATTTTTTAATACATGGAGCATATGAATTTTGATTCCTTGAATATCCAAAGAGTTTACATAGCGAACTGTATCCAGCATCATTTCTTTTGTTTCCCTTGGAAAACCGTTGATGATATGGACAACGACATTGATTTTTCTTTCTCGTAATTTTTTTACCATTTTTTCAAAATCTTCTTTGGAGTGTCCTCTTCGAATCCAATTTGAAGTTTCTTCATGAATTGTTTGAAGTCCGAGTTCTAC
>CANQHK010000100.1 GCA_947623645.1 uncultured Bacilli bacterium | reverse complement strand
TAATAATAAACTAGTTGTAGATGAAAAAGTTCGAGATGTTATTACAACGATTTTTTCTCTTTATTTAAAAGGATATGGTTTTTCCAAAATAGCAGAGTATTTGAATCAAAAAAAAATTCCCAGTCCCTCTCTTTATAAATATTATCAGGGAAGTAGATTGTTTATTACGAGTAAAAAGAATCGTGAAGATATCAAGTGGCAAGGGAATGCGATTAAAAGAATTTTACAAAATGAAGTTTATGTAGGAAATCTTATTCAAGGAAAGAGAACGACCGTAAGTTATAAAAATCATAAGATTCGAAAGAAAAAAAGAGACGATTGGATTAAAGTTGAAAATACGCATGAAGCAATTATTCGTCCAGATCTTTTTAATCAAGTTCAAAAAGAAATGAAATCGAGAACTAAAATTTTAAAAAGGACAGGGTGTGTGCATCTATTTGCAGGAAAAGTTTATTGTTTCGAATGCAATAGACGATTGCGTAAGAAAAACTCAAAAAGACATACCTATTTAGTATGTCCTAATGGAGAAAAGAAAATTTGCTCAAATAGTACCTCTATACGCTATGAAGAATTAGAAAAAATAATCATTCAAGAAATTCATAAAAAAATTGAAAGATATGGAAATAAAGAAAAGGTTTTAGAAATGATTTCGAAAAAAGAAAGGGAAAATAAAGAAGAAAAGAAAGTTCAATTGGAACAAGAAAAATTGGAGTGTATAAAAGAAATGGAAAAAAATCAAAAATATTTGCAAAACTTATATGAAGATAAAGTAGATGGAGTAATTACGAAAAAAGAATTTGATGTTTTATATCCAAAGTATCAAAAAAAAGAAGTGGAAATCTCCAAACATTTAGAACAAATTGAACAAAAGTTACATGCTTTTCAATCAAAAGATTCCATCAAAAAAACTGAATCCATCTCTTTTTCCATTCCTCTTTCGAGAGTTCTTATCGATGAATTTATAGAGGAAATTTCTGTTGGTAAAGTTGATTCAAATCGAAGGAAAATCAGGATTACTTGGAATTTATAAAGGAATTTTTTTATATTTAGTTTTAAATTTTAAAATGATCCAAGATAACAGGTGAGTAATCATCAAAACAAGAAAAATTTGTAAAAAGGGGTTCGTATCAACATTCATAAATCCAAAACGAAAGCAAAGAGTAATAATCGCCGGATGAATAAGATAGTAATATTTTGAAAATCCTCGGAAATTAAATTTTATTCTTTTTTCTTTCGAAATATATACTACAGAAATAAATAAATAATAAGTAAGAGGAATGCATGAAAGTAAAATATTACTGTTTAAACGATTGGTATCATGAAGGAAAATTGCTTCAAAGATGAGTAAGAAAATAGAAATTAAAAGTTTTTCAAAACAATAAGGAGAATAGTATTTGTTATAAGAAGCTATGGTGTATCCTAACACTACATAAAATAATCCAAAGAATAGAAAGTTTCTAGTTGTAAAAAAAATTTTATAATAATAAGATAGAATTTCTTGAATATTTAGAGGTAGAACTCCATAGTATGTTTCTGTTGCACCAAATAAAAGAAGAAAAAAGGAAAGAATTAAAAGAATATGTACAGGAAATTTCTTTTTCCAGAAAGCCAAAGTGATAAGAGAAAAAATTAAAGCTGGAAAGTACCATAAGTGATAATAAATACCAGAATAAATAAGAGCAATAATGAGTACGATTGGAAGAAGTAAAAGCAGAAATAGGGCAAGTAAAATGGGAGATGTTGTAATGCTTCCAAGAGAAGATAAAATTGCATCTTTATAATCGAATAAAAAAGTAAGAACAATTGGTAAATAGAGAAGACTCCAAACGAGATACATAGGAATCATCTTTTTTATGTATTCTTTTATATAATGGGGTCTCTCTTTTTCCTTTAAAAAAGTAAAATATCCAGTAATTACAAAAAAGATTGGAACACAAGTTCTCGTGATAATATTATTAAAAGCTAAATCAAATTCATTGGAATAATTTAAAAAAGGGCGAAGATGTAGTACCAAAATAAGAATTGCAGCAATGTATTTTAAAATATCTAAATTTTGGTAATTGAGATTTTTTTCTTGATAATTTTGATCTATATTTTTTTGTAATTTTATCGCTAGCATACTAAAGATTAGGATGAGAAGAAGGATAGCAAGAGGCATACCAAGATGATTGGAAGATTGTAAAACATTCATCCATTTTAAAAATAAAATAAGGCCTGTAATCGTTAGAATAATGATTATTTTTTGTTTATACTTCATAAAAAACACCTAAATTTATTATAACAAAAAAAGAGCAATACGTTGCCCTTTTCCTAAAATTTTCTTTTTAAATTACTCTAATTCCCGAATTTCTCGAATCGCAACCGTTGCAGCAATAGAACCATCACTAACAGCAGTTGTTAATTGATATAATTCTTTTTCTCGAGCATCTCCTGCTACATAAACTCGTTCTACATTTGTATGAACTCCATCTTTCGATACGATATGACCTGTATCATCTAAATCAACAAGATTAGCAAAGGCACTGTTTTGAGGAACTTGTCCAACAGCAATAAAAAGTCCATCGACATTTAAAGATTGAACTCCTCGGTCTTCATTTTCGATATCAATACTTTCTAATTTCTCTTTACCATGTAACTTTTTAACTTGCGAAGAA
Organism: uncultured Bacilli bacterium; assembly: GCA_947623645.1. Taxonomy (GTDB): domain Bacteria; phylum Bacillota_I; class Bacilli_A; order RF39; family UBA660; genus MGBC162581. The sequence continues at coordinate 1,606 of CANQHK010000100.1, read as the reverse complement.
AGAATAAAATGAACATTTTCTTTATTCTTTAATTCATTACAATATTTTTTTTCTCCTCGGAACTCATTTCTTCTATGAATTAAATAAACATCTTTGGCAATATCAGAAAGATAAAGAGCATCTTCTAAAGCACTATTTCCTCCACCAACAACAGCCACTTGTTTATTTTTATAGAAGTTTCCATCACATGCTGCACAATATGAAACTCCTTTTCCAAGATAATCATCCTCATCTTCGATATCCAATTTTCTATTTATTTTTCCAGTTGCAAGAATAACTGCTTTTGCTTGATAAGTATTCTCTTTCGTATAAACATTTTTTTCTTCATCGATTTTTACAACCGTTTCATATTTTAATTCTACTCCTAAATCTTCTACTTGTTTATACAAAGCATCTGCAAATTCTACTCCTGTTACATCTGGAAGAGCAGGGTAGTTTTCAATCTTATGAGCGGTTAAGATTTGTCCTCCATAAGCTTTTGCTTCCAAAACTAATACTTTTTTTCTACTACGAAGAGCATAAAGAGCAGCAGTAAGTCCAGCAGGTCCTGCTCCAACAACAATTATATCATACATGTTTTTTTCCTCTTTTCTTTATTTTGTTTTCAAACTTATTATACCATAAATCTTAAATAAGTTGATAGTGATGTTTAAAATATTCTATGATTTTTAAAAGATCTTTATATGCAATGGACACTGTTTTGGTATTAGTATTTGGATGAAATAGAAGAATTTTGTCTTTTAAATCTTGATCGATTAAGAGTTTTACTTTATTTTCTTTATCATAGAGAATTCCAAATGGTGTACAACTTCCTTTTTCTAGATTTAAAATTTTTTTTAATTGTTCTTCTTTTCCAAAGGATAGATGATGCCCAACAAGTTGATTTAACTTCTTAAAATCTGCCATTTTATCTTCTCTTAAAATAACGAGATAAAAATTTTCTTTTCCATCTGTTAAAAATAAATTTTTGCATCCTGTTTCTTGAATTTTATTTTTAATTTTTTTGGTGTCCGCAATAGTATATAATTTAGGATGTTCAATTTCTTGATAGTTTATTTTTAATTTTTGAAAAATTTCGTATATATCCATTTTTTTTATTCCTTTTCTAATTCCAATAATTTTTGCTTAACATCTATTCCACCTGCATATCCTGTTAAAGCTCCATCTTTACCAACTACACGATGGCAGGGAATGAGGATAGAGATGGGATTTTTACTGACAGCATTTCCAATAGCTCTTGCAGAGGTTTTTAAATTTTTTGCAAGAGAAGAATAACTGACGCTTTTACCATAAGGAATTTCACAAAGTTTTTTCCACACTTGTTGTTGAAAAAGAGTTCCTCTTGCACCAAGGGGTATTTCGGAGATTTTTGGATTTTCTTTTTGAAAATATTTTGTTAACCATTCCTCTGTTTTTTGAAGAACCGGTGTTGTTTTTTCTTCGAGTACTTCTTGTTCAAGACCTTTTTTAAAATACTTTTGATTTTCTATCCAAAGTCCAATTAATTTTTTTTGATCACTTACAAGAGTAAGGTTTCCTACAGGAGAGGGAATAGTCTTATAAAAAAGCATGGAAATCATCTCCCTTCTACTAAAATTTTACTATA
>CANQHK010000099.1 GCA_947623645.1 uncultured Bacilli bacterium | reverse complement strand
TCTTAATTTTTTATAAAGACTTGAATTTTCTTCTTTAACAAATTGCCATAACTCTTTTCTTTTGGCTAGAGATTGTTTGTCTTTTTTCATAAGTAAGTAGACATCAGATATGACCATCATCATCGATAGCATTTGTAAAAGATACTTCTCTAATTTTGGTTCTTTTATTTTTTCAAAATCGATACAAGATAACATAATTTTTGTTACTTTGATTTGTTGATCTACTCTGGTAATCATTACTTTTTCATTAACCGATTGATCATCTCTTCCGATGAAATAATGGTATAAATCAAGATCATAGTAACAAATACTTTTTACATAAGGTAATGGTGCAAAGGCAACTATGTTATCCACATAAAAAGTATGCTCTGGTAGTTTTAAATGGCATTCTTTTAAAATACTTAATTTATAGATTAGGGAATGCATAATTAAATATTGACTGTTTTTAAAACTTGTTGTGTCTTTCCAAGTACAAATCTCTTGGACAGGAAAGACGTTTTGATAAGACATTCTTTTTTGTTCTTGATCATATAAGTGATCATAAACATAGTTACAAACAATTAAGTCTGGTTGTTCTTTCATTTGCTTCATATTCTTTAACAATTCTTTTAAAGCTTGTTCGTCTAGCCAATCATCACTATCAACTACTTTAAAATATTCTCCTACTGCTTCTTCTAATCCTACATTCACGCCACTTCCATGACCACCGTTTTCTTTATGAATTGCTTTTACAATACTTGAGTATTTTTTCACGTATGCATCTGCAATTCTTTTCGTATTATCTGTTGATCCATCATTTACGATAATAATTTCGACATCTTCTCCACCTTTTAGTAATGAATCAATACAACGATTTAAATAACTTTCTGAATTATAACTAGGGACTATAAAGCTAATTAATTTCTTTTGTTCTTTCTTTTTCATCCTATAACCTACTTTTCTTACTTATTGTAACACATTTTTAACTTATTCGATAGTGCCCAATAATAGAATACTGTTCTAAGACATCTTCTTCATAATGTAGTTGTGAAATACCCCTATGATGAATTAGAAAAGGAATTCCTTTATAATTTCTTTTATCTGAGATTACTCCAATATGATTTTTAAAGACAACAATATCTCCACCTTGAAAGCTTTCTATTTCTTTTAGATCGGTTGTTAAAGAGATGGCATGTCTTTTTAAATACACTTCTAAATTTTTTACTCTTCTAAAATCGATGTTTGCATCTATCGTTTCAATTGCATATGCTTCTGGATTTTCTACTATATCTTCATTAATCAATTTTTGAATGTCATAGCCAGCACTTACAAATCCTTGATTTACTACATCTGTGCAAACTCCATATTCATCATCTGGATATCCAGTACCATAATATTTACTTTTATATTTTGGCTTTGTTGCAATATATTTTCGAACACCATCTAAAAAGTCGGAGGCATCATCAATTCCATCTTGATCTTTATCTACATTGCTTTTATAGGTTTCTATATTAAAATGATGAGCATCATACTTTTTATGGGGAAGAATATTTAGAATATAAAGACTTCCTAAAAGAAAAGTAAGAATAAGAATTGAGGTAATTATTAAAATTATTTTTTTCATATGTTCACCTAAAAATATTATACACTGCTATTTTGTCTTTGACAAAATAATTAACCCCCCTACACAGTTAATTATTATACTACTGATTTAAAAATTATTACATCAACAAAAACAAACGACATTCTTTTTATTCATCAATAAAATCTTTTAATTTTCTTGTATTTCTAGGATGTCTCATTTTGATTAATGCTCTTTGTTCTTGATTAGCAATTGTAGTTCTAGAACAGCCGAATATTTCTGCTACTTCTTCTAGGCTTTTTTTGTGTGCTTCATCTAATCCATATCTTAATAAAATGATTTGTAATTCCTTGGATGTTAAACTTTGTAATGCTTCTCTTACTATATCTATTTTCATCTCTGCTACAACATTTTCAAATAACTCTTCGGCATCTGTTCCTATAATATCTTCAATTTTCATTTCATCGCCATCTTTATTTTGACCTATTGTTTGCTCAAGACTTAAAACTTGACTATGTTTATTATTTTTTTCTAAATCTCTTCTTATTTGGTGTTCAATTGCAACAGCAATGTATGAACTAAATCCTTCTATTGACCTTTCCTTATAGTCAAACTTATTAATGGCATTCAATAAGCCTTCCGTACCAGCCGACTGCAATTCTTCAAATGTTAAACCTTTGCCTAAATATTTTTTAGCAAAAAATGTAACTAATCCACTGTTGCATATTGTTAAAGCATTTAATGCATCTTTATCATCAATTTCTCGCCATGCTTTTAAACATTTTTGCGTTTCGTCTAATGTTAATCTTTTAGCCATTATTTTCACCACCATTATTTTTTGATTTAATTAATTTCTTTTGATACCCTAATTCTTCCACTTTCGCACCAATCGCTTTTGGGGTTCTTCCAAGTGCTTCTGCAATTTCTGCATATGTCATATTTTCATAATTTTCTCTTAAATATTTTAATTCTTTACCTTTCCAAAATTGAGGTAGCCTATAACTATAACCCATATTCCTAAGCAAATTAGCTACTGCCCATTCACTTCTATTTATAATTTTAGCAATTTCTAAATAATTTTTCCCAGATTTAAATAAGATTTCTGTTTGCTTTATTTCATCTTCTGTCCACTTACGATACCAAAGAGGATTTTCATCAATGTCCCTCATTCTTTTTTCTTTTAACCATTCAGGTTCTATTCCAAGCATGTTTTTTTCTATGCATCTTGAGTCCCATTCATTTTGATTATTTTCTAAAAATTTCATTAAATCTTTCCATGTAATAACATAATAAGACATATTATTAGTTAATTTTTTCTTTTTTAAATTTAACCCTAAATGAACCCATGTTGTTGTAATTCTATCACGGCTAACATTAAGTAAATCACATATATCCGTTACGGTAATAAGATCATAGTTATTTCTAATCATAGGTCCAAGACCCATTCTTACTGCTTTTACTTTTAATGAAAAAACAGTTCTTTTTAGATTTTTAGCAATAGTTTCTACAGATTTAGTTCCCCACAAATCCGATAGTAGAGATTCTTCCTCTTTAGTCCATTTTCTTCTATCTTGTATTAAGGTTAATCCTAATTTTCTTGCTTTTAGATAGATCGCATTTTCTGTTTTATTCATTATTTTTGCTATTTCAGAATAATGATATTGTTCTGACAGTTTTTTCAATGTTTCAATTTCTTCATTTGTCCATTCATTAGATGTGGGTACATCTAATCCATTTTGTTTAGCTACCCTACAAACAGCATACCATGAACAATTAAATCTTTTTCTCATACTATAGGGAGATTCCTTTTCCCAATTATTGATTATATATTTTACTTCTTCATCAGTAAATTCTCGTTTTTTCCCTTGCACAATCTTCATCACCTCTTAAAAAATATCTTTAATATTATAACATATTTTGCTTTCATTTAATTTATAGAATAGTAATGTGATTTATTTTTTTAATTTCACAAAATAAAAAATATTTCTACTAAATATCAAAAAAACCATAACATCAAACTTTATTGCCCCATAAAAATATTAAATATTTGTTAAAAAATTCAAATTCTATGTTATAATATATAGCCAATGGGAGGTTTTTATTGTGAAAATAATAACTGAAAATGCAGTTTATGTTCAAAAAAATGATATAACTTACTTAAATCATACGGATTTACCTATTCCTGCTTCGATATTTATGAAAATTTTTGGAAATGGCATAGTAATAATTAATGATAGTAATAGATATGAGTTTGAAAAATTTGAAGATGATAGTGAAATTGAATTTTTTAAAGGACTTGATTGGATAGTTGATTATAATTCAGTAAAAGATTTATCAGATGATGAGATTATAGAAATTGGTCAAAACATTGCTCAAGTAAAAAATCAAATTGCCGAACAATTTAATTTAATGTCAGAAGATGAACGTAAAGAAAATTTAGGATTGGTTACTCAATGTGAATTATTAGATTTTAAAATGTATTCATTACGAGATATTTTATGGTTTAAACAAGGACATTTGCCAATGACTTTACCTGAAGGTATTGATTATCCAGAAGGATTTGTTCAAAAAGGTGAAAAAGGAATTCAAAAACTAATAAGAAGAATTTTTCCTTTTAGAAAAAATTAAAATAACTACACACATATTGGTTGCCAATTTGTTTGGTATGATATTATTGGATACATTGGAATATATCAAATGCTTTCCCTTTCTATTTATCAAAGGATAAAAGAAAGGCGATGA
>CANQHK010000098.1 GCA_947623645.1 uncultured Bacilli bacterium | reverse complement strand
GGCAAGAAGGACTAAAATAGTACAGATTAAAACTTTATTCAGGAAGGAAGTTAGGTATTTCTTATATTTTGGAGTTGGAGTAGAATGTTTTTTCTTTTTCAATAATCGATATTCATTCAATTCGATCACCCTAACACTAGTTTATGCTTCACTTTTTAGAATATGTTTGATACCTCCATTTTTTCTTCGGATAATATTTTTTTAATAAATTATATAAAAGAGTAGCATATAAAAGATTTAAGACACTACTCTTGAAAATAATTTCGATAAATAAAAAGGGATCTTTTATATATCCAACGGTATATAGTGAGGAAAAAACAATTAGGTGATACAGTAAGAAATATCCAATAAAATAAGTAACTTCTACAAATTTTCGATTTTTTTCCATCAATAAATAAATACAAAAGATTGTAATGGTATTTAAAAATAATATATTGGTGTACATACTATCATAAAAAATAGTACTTCCTAAAAGTAAGAGAAGATATGCTCCTTTATTTTTTAAAAATAAGGGAAAGATTAAAAGAAGAGAAAGAAGTAAAAAATTAGAAGAAAAGTAAGTAAAAGTATTGGAGATAATCCCATCTAAAAAGATGGAAAGGAGGACTAGGAGGCTTGCTAAGAAAAGCATTATTTTTCCCCCTTTACAATCGATACATATTTTAAGTTTTTAAAATCAACATCACTTTTTACATGTAAAATCTTACTTACTCCAACTTCATCCAACTCTATTCTTGAAATCGCTCCTAAAGTTAATCCTTCTGGATATAGGTTGGATAAACTACTTGTCTTTACCACATCTCCAATATCCACTGTACTTTGACTTCGAATACTCGTAACTAAAATTTCTCCTGTTTCTTTTTCGTACCCTGTTACTACTCCATTGTACATACTATCTCCGTGATAGGCTGTAACGGCAATTTTAAAGATCGCTTCTTCAGCACATAAAAGACGGATTGTTGCTGTATTTTTGGTTACGTATTGAACCACTCCAACAATCCCTTTTTCTGTTATGGCTAGAAGTCCTCGATCAATTCCATCCTCTTTTCCTTTATCAATCGTTATTTCTTGAAAATAATGCATAGCATCTCTTTGAATAACCGATGCATGTTCTAGTTTAAAAGAAGAGAGGTTAGTCAAATTTAACAGTTCTCTTAAATTTTTGAGTTCTTCTTCCTTTTCTTCCGTAAATAAATTTTCTGTTTCTTGATAATCTACTACAATATGGGGAGTTACTACTTTTTCTATACTTGCTAAACTATTTTTTAAAGTTTTTTCGAAATCCCATAAATCTTCTTTTTCATAAAGAACATAGGATAAATAAAATAAGAATCCAAATAGAATGATAAAGCAGTAGAACAAGTGATGATGGTGGATAAAGTTTTTGGTTTTTTTAAGCATTAGTAATCCATCCGATTATTTTCGAAAAAACTATAGTATCCTTCATCCCCCATAATGATATGATCGGTCACTAAGATGCCATTGAGTTTTCCAATTTCTACTAGTTTTTTGGTTACATGAATGTCTTCTCTACTTGGATTTATATCGTTGGATGGATGATTGTGAACACAAATAATACTACTGGCACTTCTTAAATAAGCTTCTTTAAAGATTTCTCTTGGATGAACTATACTGTGATTAATGGTTCCCATAAATAATAATTTCCTTTCTATCAATTCTTGTTTATTATTGAAGTATAAGCAGTAAAAGTATTCTTGCTTTTTTCCATGAAATAAATATTTCATATCTTCATAGATTGCTTCTGCAGTTTTTAATTTTTTCTTTTGTTTGGTTTTTCTTTCTAGAAAGATTCGCTTTCCAAGTTCAATTGCTGCAATTAGTTCAATCGCTTTGACTTTGCCAATTCCAGAGATTTTTGATAGAGATTCTAGTGTCATATCTTGAAGCTCATGAATTTCGTCGACGCTTCCTAAAACTTCTAATGCAACTTCTTTAACAGAATGTCCCTTGGTCCCCGTTTTTAGTAAAATTGCTAATAGTTCTTCATTGGATAAATTCTCCTTTCCAATTTTTTCAAGTCTTTCTCGTGGTCTTTCTTGTTCTGGTAATTCTTTTAATTTCATTTGCTTTTCATGTCTTTTATTTTTAATATCCCTCTGTTTGAAGACTTTCTTCATATGTGGATAGAATCGTTTCGAGAATATTTTCGATTTCATCTAGTTGATTGGTATTTTCTAAAAGAATATCATACTGACTAAGGGAACTTAGAAATTCCTCATTTTCAATTGTTTTTTCTTTGATGTAAATTGGAATATTTCTTTTTTCGTAAAGCTCTTTAATTTTTAAAGCATTTTCTTTTTCCGTTGTCATTCCAAGATAGGTATAGTATTTTTGATCTTCTTTTATCGTAATGTAGTTGGCATCAATTTTTTTAATGCTGTTTTTATCTAAGTAGACCCCTTGTTGTAAAAAATAAATATTGGGCGGTGGTTCTAAACTTTTTTCATACTGTTGATAGACAAAGTCAGCTAATAAAAATGCAAGTAAAATAATGATTAGAGCGGGTAAAAAATAATGCAACTTCATAAAACTTCACCTCTTTTCCTACAGTTTAACAAATTCGTCCGGCAAAAATTGTCGAAAAATATTCTCGTGGGATATTTTTTTAAAGACTACTCCTTTCTATTTCTTCTTTCGTTAGACCGGTTACTTTAAAAATCGTTTCTTCTTTAAAATTTTGATTTTGAAGACGTTTTGCAACTTTTAAAAGAACGGCTTTTTCCATTTCTTTCTTTTCGTTTTCAACACTTTCTATTTGTTGGTATTTCTCTTGAAAGTTTTCATTTTTTAAAATTTCTTCTACTTTTTCGCAGGCTTTTTGAAAAAATGGAATAAAACGGGAATTTTCTTGTAATTCTTCTAGGGTGGTAGATTCTAGAAATTTTTTAAATGGATAAAGAATCGCTGGCATGGAATCATTTTCTTGATGAATATTTGGAAGAACTACATGATAAGTTTTTATAAAATCATTTTCCATATGACCTTCTTGATCTTTTAGTTGGAAGGTTAAAAGGGCTTGATCCGTTTGATAGAAATTTTCTTCATCAATCGATACAACAATGATTTTTGAATATTCTTCCTCTTCTTGTTTTTCTTCGAATAAATCTAAGGCGCAAAAAGAATCAAAGGGTTGCTGTAGGGCTTTGTAGTATTCCCCATTAATTTGGATAATAAATCGACAATAACGATCTACTGTTATTCTAATTTCTCCCCTAATTTTCTCATTTCCAGAAAGATTGATTCCTGGTTTTGTGTAATCGGCTTGAAGAAGAACATCTTTGGGGAGCTTGGTAATTGCATTTAAGATTTCTGATGCCATTCTTCTTGCTTCCATACTTCGAAATAATTCTTGAAAAAGGATTCCATTCATTATTCGAAGCGTTGTGGTTGAAGTTTTTTCTTCTACCATCTTTTTCACCTCCTACTATTTTATTATTCGTAAAAAAAAGACAAATGTCATCAAAAAATTTGAAAGTTAGCGATTTTATACTTTTGACCAACAAAAAAAGTGCTGTTTTCACACTTTTATAAAAATATTCAAGATGTTTTTAGCTTTTCTTCTTCGATTTCTCTTTGCAACTCTTCGATTTCTTTTAATGAAAGATTGGATGATTTAGAAACCAATTCGATATCTACACCGTTTTCCAATAATAACCGTGCCATTTCTAAAATAGCATCTTTTTGAATTCCATATTTCATTTTTTCTTCCATTCCCATTGCTTCATAAAAATCCTCTAAGTTCATATTCCAGAAAGATTTTGCTTTTCGAACAATTCCCATAAATTTCTTATCCTCCTTCCCTATTTTTTCAATTTCTTCTATTGAGTTTGCCAATAAGATTCGGACAAATCTTTGTAAGGTTTTACTGATACCTTTATTATACTCTGGATTGATTATATTTTCAAGATATAATGTACCATGATTAATACACTTCTATTTTTCCTTCTCCTTCTCTTGTATCTTCTTCTTGACTTCGATACTTCATGATTGGTTTTGTTGTTTTGGTAGGATTATAATAATCGAAATTGATTAAATAAATATTCGGGAAATCTTTTTCTTTTGGTTTGGAATATAAAACAAATAAGATAAGAGCATAAGATGTATTTTTGGTTTCTATTCCATAATAATGGAATTGATTCATTTCGACAACATGTGACTATTTCCAGGTAAATGAATCAAAGTATCCGCACTTCTTCCTTTCTGATTTATTTTCCACTTTGGTAATTCTCCTGCTTCGTAGGAAGCGTTCAACAGTTCTTGTTGAGGAACATTGGTAATTTCACTTAAAATAATACTCATAATTTCTCTTGCTTCATCACTTCGAATCAAAGATTTAAAAATTGGGTCATACATTAAAAAATGATATTTTTCTTTTATCATCTTTTTCACCTCCTACTATTTTATTATTCGTAAAAAAAATACAAATGTCATCAAAAAA
>CANQHK010000097.1 GCA_947623645.1 uncultured Bacilli bacterium | reverse complement strand
ATAAGAATATAATAAAAAAGAGTTTTAATCTATAATTTTATCACAATTTATCATTATATTTTTATGCGATTGCCATAGAAACCTAGAATTTTCCTCTATTTTAAAAAAAGAATATGATATAATACATAAAAAAGGAGGAATCAGTTTGAAAATTTTAATCATTGAAGACGATATTGCTTTAAGATGCGAATTAAAAAAATTGTTAGATGGTGCTGGATATACAGGAATCATTCTTGAAAATTTTGAAAATGTAGTAGAAAACATTTTAGAACAAGATGTAGATTTAGTTCTTTTAGATATCATGATTCCAAACATTCAAGGAGAGTATGTCTTAAAATCTCTGCGCCAAAAAAGTAATGTTCCTGTTATTATGGTAACCAGTAAAGATAGTGAAATGGATGAAGTTATGTGTATGAGCCTAGGAGCAGATGATTATATAACCAAACCTTATCATCCAACGATTTTACTTCTTCGAATCGAAGCAGTTTTAAAAAGAGCGCATAAAAATCAAGAAATCAAGAATACCTATAAAGGAAGAGAATTAATATTCGATAAAAGTGTAATCTCTTATCAAGGAAAAGAAGTCTTACTTTCCAAAAATGAACTACAAATATTTTCCTTTTTAATAAAGCATGTTGGGAAAATTGTAAAAAGAGAAGAATTAATGGATTATCTGTGGGATACCGATACCTTTATTGATGATAATACCTTAACCGTAAACATGACAAGACTTAAGAAAAAATTAGAAGAAGTAGGGCTCCAAGATGCAATTGAAACAAGAAGAGGACAGGGGTACATTTTAAAATGAAATTCAAAACCTATTGTATCGATCGAAGTTATGAAATTATTGCCTACTGTCTTTTGCAAGTTTTCCTTTTTCTTCTTTTAAGTATGGTCAAAGTAAAAATAGATCTTCTTTTTCTAACCTTTACTTTAATGTTTGTTTTCGGTATCTTTTTCCTCTTCTATCCCTATTTTCGAAAAAAATCTTATTATAACAATCTCTTAAAAACACTAGATAACCTCGACCAAAAATATTTAGTCAGCGAAATGATTGAAAAAAGTGATTTTTTAGAAGGACAAATTTTAGAAAATATCATTTATGAAATCGATAAATCCATGAAAGAAAAAATCAATCAAGAAAAAGATTTTCATGAAAGTTTCAAAGAATACCTAGAACTCTGGGTTCACGAAATAAAAATTCCTCTCGCAACGTGCTTTTTATTACTTCATAATGAATCTGAAAAATCTTCCAAAAAACTTCTCCTAGAAATCGAAAAAATTGAAGACATGGTAGAAAAAATTCTTTATTATGCAAGAAGTGAAAATGTTGAACAGGATTATTGGATAAAAAAGACCTCCTTAAAAAAAGTCGTTCATGAAGAATTAAAACGTTGCAAAAATCGATTGTTAGACGAAAAAGTAACAGTAGATGTTAGTTTAAAAGAAGAAACCGTTCGAACCGATGCCAAATGGTTAGAGTTTATTCTCCATCAAATCATCAATAATGCCATTCAATATAAAAGAAAAAGGGGAAGTAAATTAAAAATCTGGGCGGAGGAAAAAGAAAATACGTGCTTTTTATATATCGAAGATAATGGAATTGGGATTGCCAAAGAAGATTTACCCCGTGTTTTTGATAAATCTTTCACCGGAAAAAATGGAAGAAATTTAAAAACATCAACAGGAATGGGACTTTATTTATGTAAAAAACTTTTATTAAAAATGAATCATCAAATAGAAATTACGTCAGAAGAAGGAAAATTTACCAGGTTAACGATTATTTTTGATGAGACAAGCTTTTATAATACCCTCCATAATTCTTACAAAAATGTAAGGTAGACGTAAGCAAAATCGATTGGTAAAACGAAAAAGGTACTTTATAATGGAAAACGAAAGGAAGGATACGATGAGTATTTTAAAAATCATAGATATTGAAAAATACTATGGAAACAAAGGAAATTTAACCAAAGCCCTCGATCGAATTTCGTTTTCTGTTGAAAAGAGCGAATTTGTTGCTATTATGGGAGCAAGTGGAAGTGGAAAAACAACCTTGCTCAATGTCATTTCAACAATCGATAAAGTAACGAGTGGACATATTTTTGTAGGAGGACAAGAAATCACCAGTTTAAAAGGCAATGCCTTAAATCGTTTTCGAAGAGAAGAGTTAGGATTTATTTTTCAAGATTTTAATTTATTAGATACGATGACGGGATATGAAAACATTGCTTTATCCCTTTCCATTCAAAATGTTCCAGCGAAACAAATCGATAAAAAAATTAAATCTCTTTCCAAAAAACTAGGAATTGAAGATGTTTTAGAAAAATATCCTTATCAAATGTCTGGAGGGCAAAAACAGCGTGTTGCAAGTGCCCGGGCGATGATTACCAACCCTAAATTAATCTTAGCCGATGAACCAACCGGAGCTCTAGATTCTAAATCGAGTCAAATGTTACTCGAAAATTTCAATTACTTAAACAAAGAATTAAAGGCGACGATTCTAATGGTTACCCACGATGCTTTTACTGCTAGCTATGCTTCTCGAGTAATCTTTATCAAAGATGGAAAAATCTTCAATGAAATTTTAAGAGGAGATTTAGAAAGAAAAGAATTTTTTAATAAAATCATCGATGTTGTAACGGTTTTGGGAGGTTCTTTCCATGATGTTGTGTAAAGTTGCTCTAAAAAATATTCGCAAAAGTATAAAAGACTATACCATCTATTTCTTTACCCTCATCTTAGGAGTTGCCATCTTCTATGTATTTAATGCCATTGAAAGCCAGACCATCATGTTAAAAGTAAGTGAATCGACCCATCAAATTATAGAACTGATGACGGGTCTTTTATCCGGAGTGAGCGTCTTTGTCTCCTTTATTCTAGGCTTTTTAATTATTTACGCCAGCAGGTTCTTAATCAAACGACGAAAAAAGGAATTTGGAATTTATCTAACTCTCGGAATGAGCAAAGGAAAAGTTTCGAAACTTCTTTTAATGGAAACGGTTTTTATTGGATTTTTATCTTTAATCGTAGGATTATTTTTAGGAATTTTCCTATCTCAGTGGATGTCGATTATCGTTGCACGCATGTTTGAAGCAGATATGACAGAGTTTGCTTTCACATTTTCCAAAACTGCAATGATCAAAACAGGTTTGTATTTTGGAATCATTTATCTATTTGTCATGTTCTTCAATACTTTTTCGATTTCCCGTTGTAAATTAATTGATTTATTACAAGCAAGTAAAAAATCAGAAAGAGTTCGCATAAAAAATCCAATTGTATCTATCCTTGTTTTTATTCTTGCAACAGGAATTCTTTCTTATTGTTACTACCAAGTAACTTCCAAAGCTCTCGATCAAACGGAAGAAACTCTTTTAAAAATCATTGCCCTAGGAATCATTTCAACATTCTTATTATTTTGGTCCCTTTCTGGACTTCTTTTAAAAATTGTTATGTCGATAAAATCCCTTTATCGAAAAAATTTAAATACGTTTATCTTAAGACAATTCGACCATAAAATTAATACCACAGTATTTTCCATGAGTATTATTTGCTTAATGTTGTTTTTAACTATTGGAATTTTATCGAGTGCTATTTCGGTAAAAAACTCGATGACCCACAATTTAAAAACATTAGCACCAGTGGATATAGAATTATATAAAACAATGAATCGAACAGATTCACATTTATCAGAAGCACAAAAGGCAGATTCTTTATTAAAAGTTTCAGAAACGTTAGAGAAAGTCGATTTCGATATCCAAGAAAACTTTCAAGATGTAATCGAGTTTTATACGTATACAATCGATGGTCTAAATTTAGAAAAAACATTAGGAAGTACTTTTGAAGAAGTGAAAAAAACGTATCCATTCTTAATGACCGACCAAAACGAAATTTTAATTCGATTAGAAGATTACAACCAGTTGGCGACTCTTTTCCATATGCCCAAATATTCCTTAAAAGAAAATGAATACATCATCATCGCTGATTTTGATTCGATGGTAGACATTCGAAATCAAGCCTTAAAAGAGTATACCCCTTTAATTATTGGAGAAAGAATCTATTATCCGAAATACGATGAATGTCAAAACGGTTTTATTGAAATGAGTTCAAACCACATTAACTCCGGAGTAATTATTTTACCGGATTCTACTCTAAATGAAAGTATGCGAAGTGCAAGTCATCTATTTGCTAATTATAAAGGAACAACCGAGAAAGAAAAAGAAGCGGTGGAAGAAAAGGTTTTAGCTATTGAAGACCATGAAGAAGCCTCTAACATCACTTTAAATGCGATTACGAAAATAGCAATTTATGAAGCAAGTATTGGACTCAGTGCCTTAATTACTTTTATTGGCGTATACTTAGGAATTATCTTTTTAATCAGTAGTGCAGCAATCCTTGCCTTAAAAGAATTATCCGAAAGTTCCGACAACAAAGAAAAATATCAAATCTTAAGAAGACTTGGAGTCGATGAGAAAAAAATTCATCAAACCCTTTTCCTTCAAATCTTTATTTTCTTCATGTT
>CANQHK010000096.1 GCA_947623645.1 uncultured Bacilli bacterium | reverse complement strand
TGTCTTTGATTTTACACCTTTTCAGTTCCCAGCCGATGATGATACTTCCCTTTGGCGGACGACTCACTTTGATTACCATGCCATCGATCAAGATGTTTTAAAATTGGATATACTAGGACACGATGATCCGACGATTTTAAGAATGCTTCAAGATTTAAGTGGAATCGATGTTACGACTTTACCATTTGATGATCCTGAAGTTATGGGATTATTAACTTCTCCAAAAAGTTTAGGAGTTACCGAAGAACAGATTATGTGCCCAACCGGAACTTTAGGTTTACCAGAACTTGGAACGAAATTTGTTATTAATATGCTTGTTGAAACCAAACCGAAAACCTTTGGAGAACTAGTAAAAATTTCTGGTCTTTCTCATGGAACGGATGTCTGGGCTGGAAATGCAAGTGAACTAATTGCCAATAATATTTGTCCATTTAAAGAAGTTATTGGATGCCGTGATGATATCATGGTAAACCTCATGAACTGGGGAATGCCACCACTTCGTTCTTTCAAAATTATGGAACACGTTCGAAAAGGAAAAGCAACCAAGGATCCAGAAACTTGGAAGGGAATGGCGGAGGATATGAAAAAAGCCGGAGTTCCCGATTGGTACATTGAATCTTGTAGGAAGATAAAATACATGTTCCCAAAAGCCCATGCTGTTGCATACGTTATGTCTGCTCTTCGAATTGCTTGGTTCAAAGTTCATAAACCATTATATTATTATGCAGCATACTTTTCTGTTCGGGTGGATGACTTTGATATTGAAGCCATGATTCAGGGATATGATGCTATCAAGAAGAGAATTGAAGATATTGAATTAAAAGGATTTGAAGCAACGAATAAAGAAACGAACGTACTTGAAAGTTTGAAGATTGCTTTAGAAGCCAGTGCTCGGGGAATTAAATTTGCAAATGTGGATTTAAAAAGAAGTGATGCTAAAAATTTCTTGTTAGCTGGAGATGATTGTACTTTAATTCCGTCTTTTAGAACCATCGATGGACTGGGTGAAACCGTTGGAGTTAGTATTGTTGAAGAACGAGAAAAACGAGATTTTATTAGTATTGAAGATTTACAAAATCGTAGTAAGTTATCTCTTTCTTTAACCGATAAACTAAGAATGATGGGGGTATTAAAAGGTTTACCAGAATCCAGTCAAATGACATTATTTGAACTTTAAAACTACTTTTTAGTAGTTTTTTCTTTTTTTGGCATACTATTTAGTAAGGAGGTTAAATTTTTATGAAAATTGATTATAAAAAATTATTGATATCGATCTTTATACCACTTGCTTTAGGAGGAATTGTCGGTTTTTTAACATCAGGTAGCAATACTTATCAAAATATCAATCAACCAAGTTTTGCTCCGCCAGCGATTCTGTTTCCAATTGTATGGACCATTCTTTACACTTTGATGGGAATCTCTTATTATTTAATAGCAACCAGCAACAAAGAAAATGAAAAAGCTAAAAGAACTTATATCATTCAATTAGCAATAAACTTAATATGGCCGATTTTATTCTTTACTTTCGAAGCTTACTTTTTATCTTTTATCTGGATTTTACTTTTAATTTACTTTATTATCCAAATGATTTTAGAATTTTATCCAATTAACAAAGCTGCAGCATATTTACAAATTCCTTATCTTTTGTGGACATCTTTTGCAGGAATTTTAAATTTATGGATATATTTTTTAAATCGATAATGGTATAATAAAGATAGGAATCATTGGTTGGTGGTAAAATGAAAGTAATAACGGTAAAACAACCTTTTGCAACACTCATTAAAGAGGGATTAAAAGAATATGAATTTCGTACTTGGAAAATAAATTACCGAGGAGATATTTATATTCATGCTGGAAAAAGTATTGATAAAGAAGCTATGAAGCGTTATGAACATTTGCATCTTTCTTACCCAACCGGATGTATTCTTGCTAAAGCTAAAATTGTCGATTGTATTGTTATTGATGATGAAATGAAGAAAATTTTGAAAGAAAAGGATCCTCTTATCTACTTTGGCGCTCTTCAGAATAAAGAAAAAATAGAGTATGGCTGGAAGTTAGAAAATATTGAAAGCATCGAAGAAATACCCATCCGTGGAAAACTTGGTTTATGGGAATATCCTGAGATAGAAAAATAAAACAAATCGTTTTCAAAAGGAAGTAAAATAAAAAGTAGTAGGTGTAGTATATGAAGAAGTTAAGACTGAGCAAAAAAGGAAAAAGATTGATTGCAATAGGTGGAGTTATTCTTCTTTTGATTCTAGCTATCGTTTTCATTTTTAGTATGAATAAAGGAAAAAAGAACAACGTAGAGAAAGAAATAGGAAAAGAAGTAAAAGAAGAAGTTGTGGAAGAAAAGAAAATTCAGATTATCAATTTGGATTCGAATTCTAGAAATATTGCTGTCATGATTAACAATATTAAAAATGTTTGGGGATATCAATCTGGTTTACAAGATGCCTATTTAGTTTATGAAATGATTGTCGAAGGTGGATTCACTAGATTGATGGCAATTTATAAAGATCAAACAACCGAAAGAATTGGTTCTGTTCGAAGTGCTCGTCCTTATTATTTGGATTATGCTTTAGAAAATGATGCTTTGTATATTCATTTTGGAGGAAGTGAGCAGGCTCTATCCGAAATTAAAAGTTTCGGGATTCAAGATATTGACTTTCTCTCAAGTGCTGGTTATTGGCGCGATAAATCTTTAAAATTAGCAACGGAGCATACGGCTTTTACTTCGATGGAAAAAATTAAAGAACAAGTAGAAAAAAGAGGGTATCGAGTAACTTCTGAAGAAAAACCTGTATTAAATTATAGTGCCGATGAAATTGATCTTAGTAAAGAAGAGGGAAGTATTGTAGCAAACCAAGTTTATATTGCTTATTCAAGCAATCGAAATACAAGTTTTACTTATGATAGTGAACAGAAAGTTTATAAAAGAAGTCAAAATGGAAAAGAACATACCGATTATGTTACCAAAGAGCAATATACAGCTAAAAACATTATTACTTATCAAGTGGAAAATTATAGTTTAGATAGTTATGGACGTCAAGCATTAAAAAATATTGGAAGTGGAACGGGTTATTTTATAACCAATGGTTATGCAAGACAAATTACTTGGGAAAAGAAAGATCGAAGTTCGAAAACTGTATATAAATATTTAAATGGAGAAGAAGTTAAAGTAAATGATGGAAATACTTATATAGAGATTCAACCAAAAGATAAAACTTTAACGATAGAATAAAGGTTATTTTGTATAATCTTTTTTCTTTTGGCAAAACTAAAAATGGTGGTATTTATGAAAATACATTTAGGTTATGCTTGTCTTAGTAAAACTTTAGAACATGTAACTTCTTCTAGTAATTATACCTACACAAATTTTCAAAAAGAAAAAGATTTCCAAAAATTAGATCGAATTATCCGTTCCAATTTTGAAGATTTAGAAAAGATAATAGACTATAATATTGCAAATAATATTCATTTTTTTAGAATGACTTCCAAACTCATTCCTCTTGCAACATTAAAAGATGTAGAGTTTGATTATCTGAATCCTTATCTTGATTATTATTTAAAAATCGGTAAGAAAATTGAAAAAAATAAGATGCGTATGGATATTCATCCCGATCAATTTTGTGTTTTAAATAGTACGAAAGAAGAAGTATTAGAAAATTCCAAAGAAATTCTAAAATATCAATATAATTTATTAGAATTATTTGGAATTCAAAACAAAAGAATTATTCTTCATATTGGAGGAAATACGTTTGGTAAAGAAAAATCAAAAACAAGATTTGTTCATCAATTTTTAAATCTTCCCAAAGAAATTCAAAAAAGTATTGTTATTGAAAATGATGATAAAATTTTTACCATAAAAGATTGTTATGATATTTATAAAAGAATTGGTGTTCCTATAGTTTTCGATTATCACCATTATTTATGTAATAGGGAAGGGGAAGACTTCGAAGATTATATGGAAAAAATATTCGATACTTGGAAAGGAGAGACCCCAAAAATTCATTTTTCATCTCCTAAAAATCAAACCAAAAAAGATTTTCGAAGTCATCATGATTATATTGATGTAGATAAGTTCATAGAATTTATTGAAAAGATGAAAAAAGTAGATAGAGATTTTGATATTATGATTGAAGCAAAGGCAAAAGATGAGGCGTTATTCCGTTTAGTTCGTCAGTTAAAATACAAAACAAACTATCAATTTATTGATGAGACGACATTTATCGTTTGAAGAAAAAGCTGCGAAATACTTGACTTTAAACCAAAATTAGTGTATGATTATAAATACGTGAATGAGATTACTCATTTACATCCTTGGAGACATACTCAAGAGGCTGAAGAGGCGCCCCTGCTAAGGGTGTAGGATGGGCAACTGTCGCGAGGGTTCAAATCCCTCTGTCTCCGCCATTTTATTTTTAAATATTTTAAAATTTTACTGTTAATCATTAGTTAAAATTTCACCGATTTATAATGTAGATAACAAACAAAGGTGAACTTTGTTTGTGGGAGT
>CANQHK010000095.1 GCA_947623645.1 uncultured Bacilli bacterium | reverse complement strand
AGTGCATACTGAAATCCAGCTAACTCACTAATTCCCCCTGTAACTATTATATAACGAATTTCTCGATTTGTTAAGATATTAATTTGTTTTTTTGCATTCTTTAAAATTTCTTGCAATCTTTCTTCTACAATTTCAGAAATTTTTAGTTGACTAATCTCGATTGCTTCTTCTTTTTTATTGAGTATTTGAACGATATCACTTGCATCCGAATACCTTGTATTACTAACAGCAAAGGTTTCTTTTAAATAGCGAGCTTTCTTTTTTTCAATGTTTAATTGATAAGCAATATCTCTATCAATTTCGATACTTCCTTCATCCAATTTCGCCGATTTAATTAAAATTCCTTTATTAAAGATTCCTACTTCTGTTTTTTCATAACCACTATTGATTACAGCAGAAACATTTTTATCCATGTAATTATCTTTTGCCGCGTAGTAGTCCCCAATAAGACCCACTCCAATATCGCTTACTTCAATTCCAAGTCGTTGGAAAAGATGGAAAAAGGAACGAATATAGGTTTTTGGAGCTTTTACAACAACTGCTTTTACTCCAAGCTGTTCTCCAACTAACCCCCGAACATCTTTTAAATTTTCTTGATCATCTAATTGATAAAAAACAGGAGAGATATGAACTAAAATTTGATTATCGAGTTGGGCATTCAATGCAGCATCTTTTAATACACGACCAATGGCATCTTGGGATACAACTCCTTGTACTTTAGCTTCTCCACTCGTCATCATAAACTCTATTTGATCGGATGGAATTAAACAAAGAATTTTATGAATGGTAATATTCAAATCTTCTTCTACGGAAGCAATTGCTTTTTTGATGGAAAAAAGGGCCTCATCTTCACTTACAATGATTCCTTTTTGTATTCCTTTGGATTTTACCATCACATCGGATAAAACGACAAAGTGATCTTCGATATGTTCCATCACAACGAGTTTAATTCCATAACTACCAACGTCTAAACAAGAATATATTTTTCTCAAAATAAATCCCTCACTATTCTTTAATCATTATACTATAGATTTCTTCAAAAAAAAAGAAAAAATCATCATTTTTGTGATTTTTCCTCTTCTTTTTATAAATCTTTTAATTTTTGGACGGCCTCCTGAAAGGTAAATACTCCAATAATCTTAATATCATATTTTTCTTTTTTGGCAATTTGAAGTGCTTCTTCGTAGTTTTCTCCAGCAGGAACTAAGAAAACATCTGCTTTATTTTGAACGGCTCCTTTTAATTTATAAGGAACTCCACCAATAGAACCAACATTTCCAAGATTATCGATGGTTCCGGTTCCAACAATTTTTTTACCTTTTGTAAGATCTTCTTTTGTTAACTGATTATATATCGTAAGAGATAAGATAAGTCCCCCACTAGGCCCTGATTCACTATTTTGAAAATGCAATTTTAAAGGAGGATTTAAATCGTAATCATAGGTTGTAACAAAGGATACTCCAATCATTTTTTCTCCTTCTAACTCAAAAACTTCAGCAGTACAAGAGGCATGTTTTTCTCCTCGAAGAACTTCGATTGCAATTTTATCTGCAACAGCATGTTGTTTTACAATCTCTTTTACTTCTTCGATTGAAGAAATCTCTTTTCCATCAATTTTTTCTATAATATCTCCAATTTGTAAATTCGTCGTATCTCTTCTTTGTAAATAAATAATATGCAAATCTTCTTTTTTTATAGTAATTTCATTTTGAGAGGCTTGATAAGCGTTAAAAATTGCGGAAGTATTCGCTTCTTCTAAATACAGTTTATCCCGAATCATCAACTCTTCTGCTGTTTCTTCTTCACTAATTTGATACTCTCCAATACTTTCTATCTCCCAAGAAGGAATTATCTTTGCAAGGAGAAATGTCGGAAGGGTCGCATGAAGTTCTGATACATACGCAAAATAGAAAGAACCTTTGCTCTTATTTTGATTTTCTACTTCTACCCTACTATTGGTTTCAATCACTCCTCCTCCTGTATAGATGTAATATGGAAGAGGATATAAAAGAGTTGCAACAAGTACAAGATAAAAAGATAAAATCAAATAATTTTCCTTAATAAACTGTTTTGTCTTCTCATAGAATTTATTAATCATTCTTATCTCACCTTATAAAAGTATATCATAGAAAGGGACAAATTATGAAAAAAAATATCGAAACTTTACTGATTATTTTAATTTTTTTACTTCTTTTCGTATTTCTTTTAACTTTTCCAAAGGATGCTATGGAGTCGGTTAGTTTTTCGATATCGATTTGGAAAGACAATTTATTTCCTAGTCTTTTTCCTTTTTTAATCATTACCTATCTTTTTATGCATTATAAAATTTCTCTTCTTTTTAGTGAGTTTACCAAACCTGTCGTAACAAGATTTTTTCATCTTCCATCTTCTTGTGGCTTTACCATCATGGCTTCTCTTTTTTCAGGTTTTCCTTCCAATGCTAAATTTATAAAGATGCAATTAGATAATCAGGAAATTACGAAAGAAGAAGCAGAATATCTTCTAAAATTTTGTTTTTTTTCCTCTCCTCTTTTTGTTCTTGGAACTGTCGGAGCCCTTCTGTTAGTCAATAAAACCCTTGGTTTTTTCATTTTAATTTCTCACTATCTGGGAGCTTTCATAACAGCTCTTCTTTTAAGGCCTAAAAAGATTTATCCAAAAGAAAAAAGAAATTATAAAAAAGTATTTCGATTGATCAAAAAAGAAATTTCTACTTCTTCTTTTGTAACTGTTTTAAAAGATGCCATTAAAAATGCTTTTGATATTTTGTTTATGCTTTTAGGAATGGTTACCATCTTTTTAGTTTTAACCAATTATCTAACAAAACTTCTTCCTCTTGATCTTACTCAAAAAGCAATTCTCAGTGGTCTACTCGAAATGACACAAGGAGTTAAAAATGTATCTTTACTAAATTATAATGGAGTAACCAAAGCCTTTCTTATGCTTGCTATCATCTCTTTTGGTGGAATTAGCGTTCACTTACAAATATTTAGCATTTTAGATGATTTTAAAATTTCTTATTTCAAATTCATCATGAGTCGTCTTTTTCATATCTTTTTTTCCATTCTTGTTCTTAGCTTCTTTTTATTTATCTTTTCTGGAATTTGATTTTTTACTTCTTTCATTTTTGTTTTCATATCTTACCTCTTTCATAATATTGAGGGAAAAGATTTTTTTATTCTCCTGCTGTTTTATTATTCGTAAAAAATTTGAAAGCTAGCGTTGTTTTATTTTTGAAATACAATAAAAGACTATAACTGTTATTCATAATTGAAAACTTTATAGTCTTTTTAAATTTATTTACACAAAAATTTATGCTATGATGTTCCTAAAACAGAAAGCACTGCACGAGAAGACCTGTCACTGTACGCACCACCATCCCCATTGCTACTGCTAAATATACCTGCATGCAAAGTACTACCGTGATTCCCGCTACGGATAAACCAAGGAGAATTAGAGGCAACATAGTAGGTATAATCGTCATACCATCCTGAGGTTTCTGATAAGGCATGTCCATAACATATTTTACCACTACAAGCTGTTTCAGATGTTGCTGTCGCATATAAATCATAATATTTGGCATCTGGAATTTGATTAGTATCTCCTTCTGCAACAAATCCTGATTGACTTATCGTTGGCTTTGCAGATTCATTACCATCACTTAGAGCTCCCATGACATATTCCCATGCTCCTCCACTCATATCATAAACTCCTGTTATATTTCCCGTTGTACTTGCTCGAATACCATCTTCTCCATCATATTTATTTGCATCATTGCTACATATATCAGAATCACTACTAGCATTCTGACTACTTGCTCCGATTCCTGTTGTATATTGACTACAATTATTTATTCTTACTTGCTTTTCAGTACTATCATATTCACTATTTCCATATTTTCCATACTGACTTTGGCTTAAGTATGTAACAGCTCCCCATTCACTATTTTTGATCATATGAACATCCATTGTATTTTGACCAACAGTATCAAATCCAAATGGATTATTCTCTTTTTGCATACTCTTTATTGCATAAAAGAAATTTGCTACTTTATTATATCTTAATGATATTTTATTTGGTAATATTTCCATTCCATCGGCGCTTACACAATTTTCTTTTGTTTCTGTGCAATTTAATAAATCTTTAGAACTATTTGATGAATTTAACGAATATATTTTATGACTTAATTCAAACTTCCCTACCCAAATTCCAGATAATTGTTTGTCGCCGAATTTAAATCCATCGGGTGTTCTCCATGTTCCATTAATACCATCTGTATATTGTGCATCTCCTGTTTCCGTTGTTTCTTTTTCGATAAAATGAACATCGATTTCTCCTGGTGTTGTTTGAGCTGTACTATCTCCTTTTCCATATTGTCCTTTGATAGTATAACTGTATCTTGGAATCCATACAAACATCGTATTAATATCTGACATTGGGATAGGAGTTCCTGCTTCTGCTTTTTGATAAAACTCTCTGGTATCTTGTCCTTCTGCTTTTACAGTTACTGCATTCGCCCAATT
>CANQHK010000094.1 GCA_947623645.1 uncultured Bacilli bacterium | reverse complement strand
TATTTTCTTCTAATATCATAGTACCCCCCCCCCCATCAAAAATGTCAAGAGGATGTTAGCATATTTTTAAATACTTTTCTTGAAAATGTACAATTATGTAAAATCAAAAAACTACCTACTTTAACAGTAGATAGCATTTTTTCTATTCTTCTTGCTCTAATTTTACGAGTACTTCTCGAGGTTTAGAACCGTTCTGTGGTCCAATGATTCCTCTTTCTTCTAATAAATCAATAATTCTTGCTGCTCGATTATATCCCAGTTTAAATCTTCTTTGTAAAAGAGAGGAACTTGCTTTTCCGGTTGTGATTACAAATTCAACCACTTCATTATAAAGAGGATCATCGTACTCTTCTTCTTGATTTTTCACCTCTTCCATTCCTGCTCTATCCGTTGGAGCATCGAAGTTTAACCACTTATCTTCAAATTGAGCTTTTTGTTGCGATACGGTATAATCGACAATTTTTTGTAAATCATCATCGGATACATATGCTCCTTGAACCCGAATTGGAGCATTTTCTCCCATTGGTAAGAACAACATATCTCCTTTTCCAAGAAGCTTTTCTGCTCCCCCGGCATCCAAAATCGTACGAGAGTCAATTTGAGAAGATACAGCGAAAGAGATACGAGATGGAATATTGGCTTTAACAACACCCGTGATAACATCGGTTGAAGGCCTTTGTGTTGCAACGATTAAGTGAATTCCCGCAGCACGTGCCATCTGGGTAATCCGCATAATCGAATCCTCTACTTCTTTACTTGCAACCATCATCAAGTCAGCAAGTTCATCGACAATTACAACGATATAATACATATGTGGAATTTTCGCACTTTCATCTTCTATTTTTTCATTTTGTTTATCGACCCAAGCATTATAGGTTGCAATATTTTTGACATTCTTTTCACTGAATTTATCGTAACGAATTTCCATTTCGTGAACAATTTTCTTTAAAGCTTCACTCGCTTTTCTAGGGTCCGTTACAACGGGCATTAACAAATGAGGAATTCCATTATACATGGAAAGCTCTACTTTCTTAGGATCGACAAGGACGAGTTTTACTTCGTTTGGTTTTGCTCGCATTAAGATCGAAGCAATAATACAGTTAATACAAACAGATTTACCAGAACCTGTTGCACCTGCAACTAAAAGGTGGGGGGTTTTATCGACATCACAGCAAATACTTTTTCCCATGATATCTTTTCCAAGCCCAACCAAAAGTTTATTGGTACTGTTTCTTGCTCTGTCTGATTCCAAGATTTCTCTTAGACCAACCGCCATAATGGTATCATTGGCAAGTTCGATACCGACGGTACTTTTTCCTGGAATTGGTGCCTGAATACGAACATCTTTCTTGGCAAGAGCTAAAGAAATTTCTCGATTTAAACTTAAGATTTTACTAACCTTCGTACCAGAAGAAATTTCTAGTTCATACTGCGTAACACTTGGTCCGACATTAACTTCCACAACTTTTCCATGAATTCCAAAATCTTCTAAAACTTTTTCAAGCTTTTCAATATTGGATTCTAACACTTGATTATTGTTACCACCCTTTTGTTTTTTTACAGGACTAATTAAAGATAAAGCAGGAAGCTTATACTGATAGTTAATCACCATAGCCTCTTCTTTTTCTTCTACTACAGGAGAAGGTTCTACTTCTTCTTTTACTTTGGTAATTTCATTAATATTATGAATCTTTAATTTATGATCATCCACTTTTTCTTCTTCTTTTTCAATCGAAGAATCGTTCACTTTTACATTGGCCATCGTATTGCTAAGTTTTTCTTCTACTTGTTTTTCTTTCTTCTCTTGTTTTCTATTTTCCATCTTTTCTTTTATACTATCCAGTGGATTCCATCCGGTTAAAAGAACGGTTCCAACAAAAATTAAAAGACCTGCAACAATATACGTTCCTTCCATTGCAAAGAGTTTATAAAATAAAATAGAAAAGACTGCTCCAACAATTCCTGCTCCTTTTAAAGTTAATGGAGTCGTATTAATTGCATTGGAAAAATTGGCTAAAAGATTATCGATCGTATCTTTGATAACCACCAAGACATCTCCCTTATTTGCTGTTATATAACTGACATGAGATAACACTAAAAAACCTAAACAAAGGGCATAAAAACCAATCAGACGACTGGTAAAGAAGTTTGGCCACTTTCTTTTTACAACAAGATAAATTCCTACCCAAAGAGCAATCACTAATAATATTTGATAAGCCGTTCCAACTAAAAACATTGCAAAAGATGCAACAATTTCTCCAACAAAACCTAATGGTTTCGGAGGAATTGCTAAAATGGACAAAATAATTAAGATGAGCCCAATCAACTCCTCTGTATATTCAAACTTGTTTTTTGCTTCTTTTCGTTTTTTTCTTTTTGCCATTTTTTACACCTCTATCTTCTCTAATTCAATTATATCATAAATATTTTTAGAGTCCAACAAAAATCAAAGAAAAAAATGTTCCTATGTAAATTCATGAAAAACTTTATTCTTTGGTAAAAAAACAAATACCGGATTTCAAGTTTCATTGATCTCCGGTTTCTTTTTAAGTATATAATTTTTGAATTTCTTGAACGATGGAATCAACATCCATTTTTTCTTGAACTAGAAGTTCATCGACATTTCCATGATCAATAAATTTATCTTCATATCCCATAATTTTTATTTTTTTATGGAACCCTAACTTATTTAATTCATAAAGAACCTGTTGACCAAATCCTCCAAGAATATTATTATCTTCTAAAGTTAATACAGAATAACCTTTTTGAACAATCTCTTTTAATATTTCTTCATCGAGAGGTTTGATGAAGCAAGCATTGATTAGAAGAGGCTTTTGTTTTTTATTTAATTTTTTCATGGCAAGAGATGCATAATGATTCATTTTCCCAACAGCAAGAATAGCAACCCCATTTCCATCAACAACCTTTTCCCAACGCCCTCGAACAACTTTTTTTATCGGTGCAAGTTTGAGAACATCTCCTCCTCTTGGATAGCGAATCGCAACAGGATGATCTTGATGGATAGCATAGGACAATAGTTTTTCCATTTCTTCTGTACATTTTGGAGCTAAAATATCCATATTTGGCATTAAATTTAAATACGATAGATCAAAAACTCCTTGATGTGTTTTTCCATCATTTCCAACTAACCCTGCCCGATCAATTGCAAATACAACCGGTAAATTCTGCATACAAATATCGATTAAGACTTGATCGAATCCTCTTTGTAAAAACGTTGAGTAAACAACAAATATAGGGTGAAGACCTCCACACGCCATTCCTCCTGCTAACGTTACAGCATGAGGTTCGGTAATTCCTACATCGAAAGTTCTTTCAGGATATTTTTTATAGAATTTAGAAAGTCCTGTTCCTCCAATCATGGCTGCTGTAATAGCAACAATTTTTTCATCTTTTTCAGCAAGATGAAGCAAACTTTCTCCAAAAGCATTGGAATAATTATCCGAATTACTTTGAATCGCTTTTCCGGTTACAATATCAAACTTAGAAACGGCATGAAAACTGTCCGGATTTTCTAAAGCCGGTAAATATCCTAACCCTTTCGTTGTCAAAACATGTAAAACTACGGGCTCTTTAATATTTTTAATTTTTTTCATTACTCGATTTAAATCTTCTAAATTATTTCCATCGATGGGTCCAACATAACGTACTCCCAAGTTTTCGAAAAACATCGGATTAAAAAATAATGTTTTAATACTATTTTTTACTTTACGAGCTGTTTTTACAAAATAACTTTTCTTCGAAGAATGCGCTTTTTCTTTTAATTTATTATAAGATGGGGCAAGACGAACTTTATTGAGACATTTGGAAAGCCCTCCAACATTGGAAGAAATACTCATTTGATTATCATTTAAGATAATGAGCATCTTCGTATTGTTAAAACCAACATCGTTTAATGCTTCATAAACCATTCCCCCAGTAAATGCTCCATCTCCAATAACGGATACAATATGATAATCTTCTTTTTGTAAATCTCTGGCTCGGGCCATTCCAAGACATGCTGAAATCGAATTGCTACTGTGCCCTGTATCAAAGAAATCATAACAGCTTTCTTCTCGCTTTGGAAAACCACTGATTCCTTTATACGTTCTTAAAGTAGAAAAATCATCTTTTCTTCCCGTTAAAATTTTATAAACATAACTTTGATGTCCTACGTCAAAAACGATTTTATCGTGTTCAAAATCAAAGTTTTTTAGTAAAGAAAGCGTTAATTCTACAATTCCTAAATTGGATGCTAAATGCCCTCCTGTTTTTGAAACATTGTCTATCAAAAACTCTCGAATTTCCTCCGCCAATTGTTCCAATTCTTTAAAAGATAACTTTTGGATATCTTTCGGATTTTTAATTCTATTTAATACTTCCATGAAAACACCTCATATTTACTTTCTAAATCTATTCTTTTTTAGGAATTGTATTTTTCTTGAATTTTCCCAATATATCTTTTCCTCATAACCGGCAAAATTTGTTCGGCAGTTTCTATCGAAACATCCCTCATGCTCATTTCTTCCGTATCTAAGAAAACAACTGAATCGACACTTTCAATAAATAAATCTTTTAATGCCTGTAAACTTTCATTGTATTCATTTAAATTTGCTTCATTTA
>CANQHK010000093.1 GCA_947623645.1 uncultured Bacilli bacterium | reverse complement strand
GCATCACGTACGCTTTTATTAATTTAACATTAACGGGAAATAAAAGACAAGTAATAACGACAGGAACATTAAGCTTAGAATTAAAAGAAGATAATGAAATTACAATAGAAGATGCACTTCCTATGTATGATGAAGTGGGTCTTATTCAAGATGCTTTTACTTTTCGGCTCATCAATAAAGGGAATAACGCAGTTAATTATATTTTAAGTTTAGAAGATATTACAGAAGAAGGAACAAATAAATTATCTACTTTTCAAGTAAAATATGGATTAACGAGAGATAGTATAACGAGTAAAGGATATTTATCTACAATTGAAGGAACAGGGTACAAACTTGAGGAAGATACGATTAAAGGAAATACTACATACAATTATGAATTAAGACTTTGGATAGCCAGTGAAGTAACAAAAAATGAGGATATTAAAGACAAGAGTTTAAAATATAAAATACATATAGAAGCAACTCAAGAAGGAGCAACAAAAGTATGTACCAAACTTCCTGAAACGACTCCAAATGCACCAGAGCTTACGCAAGGATTAATTCCAGTTGTTTATAGTGAAACAGAGAAACAATGGCAAGTAGCAGATATTTCTTCTAATTGGTATGATTATAGTAAACAAGAGTGGGCAAATGCGGTAACAGTAACAAGTGAAAAAAGAAGTGAATATATTGATGAAAATGGAATTAAGAAAGAAGCAATAGGAAAAGAAGTTTCAATGGATAATATCAATACGATGTTTGTTTGGGTACCAAGATATAGTTATACGATTAAACAGCCTTACGGTTCTTCTAATATAAAATGTAAAGATTTAGGAGAAATCACAGTAGATTCTCCAGCATCTTGTAGAAAGATTAAATATTCAGAAGAACTCAGAGAAGAAGCATTAACTTTTTGTAAAATGGGGGCTCAAGAATTAGAAAAAGAAATAACAAATGAAAAAGAATGTGAAGAAGCTTTTCCAGAATTTGAACTACCTTTTACGACGTTTGAAGAATTTATGGATTATGGGGTAGCTGCAAAGTTATTTCAGGGTGAAAGAACAGTAGAAGAAGAATATCCAGAAAATGAGGTAAGAGGTTCTCAAATTCAACCAGGAGCAATTGATGTTAAATTTATAAATAAAGACACAATTGAAAAAGGAACAGGACAATATACAGAATGTGCTGAGAATTGGAGGACACCGGATGGTTTTAAATTTGGGGATACAAATTTATCAGGAATCTGGGTAGGAAAGTTTGAATTAGGTGGAACTTTATTAACTACTTGTACAGCTGATGCCTGTGATGCCTCACAGCTTACTATAAAACCAGGAGAAACGTCTTTAACTGATAAAACAGTAAGTAGTTTCTTTTATGCAATCAGAAGTATGCAACAAACAGGCAATCCATTTGGATTTGATACTACTGATAAAAATACAATGGATGTTCATATGATAAAAAATAGTGAATGGGGAGTAGTAGCATACTTAAGTCAAAGTAAATATGGAAAATATGGGAATAGTGCCTATAAAACTCCAACAGATAAGCAAGTAAAAATCAATAATTGTAGTAGTTTTAAAACAGGAATCGGAGCAAAGGAACAAAATGCTAGTAGTGATTCTAGTGTATGTACGAATCCAGAAAATCAATATGATGGAGAATATGAAAAGAGTGCAAGTACAACAGGAAATATAACAGGAGTGTATGATATGAGTGGAGGAGCGGAAGAATATGTCATGGGAGTGTTAGCAGATGATGAAAATAATCCAAGAAGTGGATATGATAGTTCCTCTAATTCAGGATTCAGTGGTAAAGACAGCAAAGGTAATCAAATCTCTGGCTTACCATTTCCAGATGCGAAGTATTATGATTTATATACAGGAAATACTGCTAAAACAGCGTGCAATTCTGGAATCTGTTATGGACATGCCTTATCAGAAACTTCAGGATGGTATAGTGATTACGCCCTCTTTGTTTCCTCTAGTGGCCCTTGGTTCGTACGTGGTGGGGACTACGACTATACTTCGAGTGCTGGTGTTTTCGGCAGTTACGGCAGCGATGGCATTGCGCTTAGTCTCAATTCTTCCCGTGCAGTCTTTTTCACTCTAGGAGCGACATCATAGATGGAGCGATTTACCGACCCGACTATGAAGAACAGTTTTTGTAGCTTTGAAAAGTATGACTAAGTATAGTGATACTTTTTATTTTAAAAAAAATTAAAATATTTAGCGCTTATTATTGACAAGTGCTAGAATGAGGTGTACGATAGAACTGTTCTAAGGAACAAGGAGATGATAATATATGTCTAAAAAACAATTTAAGACAGAATCCAAAAAATTAATGGATTTAATGATTAATTCAATTTATACCAATAAAGAAATTTTCTTACGAGAAATTATTTCGAATGCTTCTGATGCAATCGATAAATTACATTATCGATCTCTTACCGATAGTACGATGAAGATTGATAAAAAGAAATTTGAAATTCGTATTTCTATCGATAAAGATCATCGCATATTAACGATTTCTGATAATGGTTGCGGAATGACTCAAGAAGAACTTGAAAACAATTTAGGTACGATTGCAAAAAGTGGATCTCTTGCTTTTAAAAATGAAAATGAACATAAGAAAAATATTGATATTATTGGACAATTTGGAGTAGGGTTCTATTCTGCTTTTATGGTTAGTAGTAAAGTTCAAGTTATAAGTCGTGCTTATGGAAGTGATACTGCTACTCTTTGGGAAAGTGAAGGAGTCGATGGTTATACCATTCAACCTGCCGAAAGGGATACTTATGGAACCGATGTTATTTTAACAATTAAAGAAGATAACGATGATGAAAATTATAGTGATTACTTAAGTGAATATCATATCAAACATTTAATTACAAAATATTCCGATTATATTACGTATCCAATTAAAATGGAATGTGAAAAGAGAGTCCCTAAAAAAGGAAAAGAAGGAGAATATGAAACAAAGACGGAAATTGAAACCATTAATAGTTTAATTCCTCTTTGGAAAAAGAATAAAAATAAAATAACAGAAGAAGAATATAATACGTTCTATAGTGATAAATTCTTTGATTATGAAAAACCTTTAAAAACCATTCATTTTAATTTGGAAGGAACGATGGAGT
This sequence comes from uncultured Bacilli bacterium, assembly GCA_947623645.1. GTDB lineage: Bacteria > Bacillota_I > Bacilli_A > RF39 > UBA660 > MGBC162581. Next base: position 1,511 of record CANQHK010000093.1, on the reverse strand, counting down.
TTACAGCTCTTTTATATATTCCAAAAGTTGCACCGATGAATTATTACACCAAAGAATATGAAAAAGGATTACAACTTTATTCCAATGGTGTTCTCATTATGGAAAAATGTAGTGATTTACTTCCTGATTACTTTAGTTTTGTAAAAGGAGTAATCGATAGTTCAGATGTTCCTTTAAATATTTCAAGAGAAACTCTTCAACAAAATAAAATTGTAAGACTGATTGCTAAAAATGTGGAGACCAAGATTATTAAAGCTTTAGAAGAAATGATGAAAGAAAATCCAGAAGATTATAAAACCTTCTTTAAAGCTTTTGGAAATCAATTGAAGTTTGGAATTTATAATAGTTATGGAATGGAAAAAGAGAAACTTCAAGATTTTCTTCTTTATGAAACTTCGGAAGGACGTTCTGTTACTTTTAAAGAATATGTAGATTCGATGAAAGAAGATCAAAAAGAAATCTATTACGCCTGCGGAGATACAACGAGTAAAATTCGTCTTTTACCACAAGTTGAAAGTGTTTGTGATAAAGGATATGAAGTTTTATATTTAACGGATTATGTAGATGAATTTGTTTTACAAGTTTTAGGAAGTTATCAAGATAAAAAATTTGTAAATGTTTGCAGTAGTAATTTGGATTTGACAACGAAAGAAGAAAAAGAAGAGTTGGAAAAGAAAAACAAAGATAGTAAAGATTTATTTAAAGTGATGAAAGAAGCCCTTCCTGATATTCAAGATATTCGTTTTACTAACAAATTAAAGAATCATCCAGTATGTCTTCAAAGTGAAGGAGAAGTTTCTGTAGAGATGGAAAAGGTCATCAATGCTATGCCGACCGATGAAAAAATAAAAGCATCTCTCATTCTAGAAATTAATGAACATCATGAAATTGTATCCAAGTTAGAAGAACTTTATAAGAAAGATAAGGAAGCCTTAAAAGAATACAGTAAAATTTTGTATGCTCAAGCTCGTTTAATTGAGGGTCTTCCACTTGATAATCCAGCAGAAATCAGTAATTTAATTATTTCGAACTTAGCGAAAGAAAAGTAAGAAAATAAAAATTTTGTAGATGAAAAGCGTTGATAAAGAAAATTTGTCAACGTTTTTTCGTTTTAAAAAAGTTATTGAGAGAATAATGTATGCTTACAAGAATAGTAATAAGATAGTTTCTGACCATTTTCCCGATGTTAGGAAAATGGTATAGGTTGGGAACTTTTTATTATTGCAAAATGAATGGAAAAAATTTGAAGGAGTTCTTAATAAAGTACAAGGATCTTGCATGAATAGTGAAAGTTCATGTGGCTAATCATTTTGTCGGCGCCGACAAAATGGTCAAAATGCCACAAAATAAATCTTTGACTATAAATTGTCAAGAATTAATGGTGTAGAAAATATCAAAATTGAAAATCTAATTCTATTTACATAAGAATTCAAATAAAAAATGGAGGAAGAAAAAAAATATAAAAAGAATCAAAAAAGATATTGACATACATACATATGTTTGATATATTA
>CANQHK010000092.1 GCA_947623645.1 uncultured Bacilli bacterium | reverse complement strand
TCTTCTATTGCTTTTTGTTTCTGTATATTATTCATATTCTTATATTCTCTGGATTTTACTAATTCATCTAATAATTTATAAGCTGTTTGACCGTATTTTTTTTGATATGTATTAATTTCTTCATTGGTTAATCTATAGTTTTGACCTTCTATTGTTAAATTTTTTTCAATTTTTTTCGGAAATATCGAACTTTCTCCAATACTATCATATAAATCATTAAGTGCATTATCTACATCACTTGAAGTTAATGTCCTTCTAGTCCATGGTGCTAAGCCATTTTCTATTATTTTTTCATACCATTTGTCTGATTGTTTTACCTCATTTCCCCATATATCTGTTTTTATAGGTAATAATTGTCTTAATCCAGGTATTTTATTCATTATCTGATTTTTAGTCTGATCTATCGCTTTAGATAATGTATCTGTTTTTGTAGATGTTGTACTTCTTTCATATGTATCTAAAGTTTTAGCCAACTGCCCAAATAATGTTGGAATGAATTGATTAATATATGATTTACCTGTACCTACAAAAATTGATGTTATAATCTGACTACTTCCTTGTTCATAGCTTTGTAATGTAGAAGTTAAACCACTTAGCATAGACATCTCCGCCATAGGACTCATAGCACTAGCAAATCCATTTAATAAATTACTTCCACTTTCTAATACTTGACTATATTGCGAATCTTCATCTGTACTAGACGTTTTTGTTTCACTTTTTGATTTAGCTAACTGAGATATTTCTGCTCCAATAAATAACGGTATTCCGCTAGGTGTTAACCAATCCAGGGTATATGTATTATCTCCTATTTTAATTGAATATGTTTGACTTCCCATTTGCTCATCATATTTTTCTTTATCATCATTTCCACCACTTGCTTTTAATATTCCTATATCAGCTAATACATAGCCCAAAAAAGTTATCCCACTACCTGTCAATCCTTTTGAAATATTATCTATATACTGATTTATTGTAATATCTCCTTTTCTTAGCTTTGTAGTATCCAATATCAAACTTTTTACTAATCCTACCGGGCTATATTCTAATCCTGATTTTGCAATATTTACTGGTGTTTTCTTAAATGGTATCAATGCATCTGACAAAAATTTTGTATATCCATTTTGTCTAGAAAATTGATTTAAAGCACTTGCTACTTTACTTGCTTGGTGAAATGTTGCTTCTTGTGCTTGATTTATTGCATATTTTCTTGCTTTTGATAATTGCTTATCTGTTATATTTTCTGGTGTTAATTTATTTGCTGTCATATACTCACTCATCGCTCTTACATACCCTGCTTTTAATCCCCAGCCATCTTCAGCTTCTAGCGCTTTATCGTTTAAATCAAATAATCTTCCTATTGTATTTTCTAGAGTTTCATTTTTAAAAGTTCTCATACTATTTTCAAGTCTAGTTTTAGGATTGTATTTATTCTCATTTAACCCTAAAGTATCAGCAATATTTTTTATATCATTTTTGGCAAATTCTTTAATTTCTTTACTTGCTGGCTTCAATGTATGTGTTCTTTCCATTTTTGGATTGACCTTACTTACTATATCTTCTATCGCTCCTGCAACTTTATTTTTTATTATTTGTGTTCCTCCCATTGCTGCATTTCCTGCTATATTTCTTAAATGAGTTCTAGGATTCGCAAGCATTGAAAAATATCTAAATGCATCTATCTTTTGCCATACTGTTTTAGATACTTGATTTCCTAATTGTTCATACACTTCATTTACGTTTTTCTGTAGGTCTGTTTTATCTTTTGAATTAACTATCTTTTCAACCATATCTTCTGTTAAATTGAATTGATCTGCTTTATCTCCTCTTCTACGTTTCATTTCATTATTCATTTTGTCTACAGACCTTTGTATCCATATTGCTTGTCCTTCTGGAGTTTGATGGTTCAAAAGTGATAGAGCTTGTACAGTTTGCCCTGCTGTTGTTCCTGCCATTGCTGTTGCTTGAATTGCATCTTGTAACTTATTTTTCTCTCCTGTTTTTGAATAATATTGAATTAATCTTTCTCCTATTGCTATATCTGTTTGATCTATTTTTCCACCAGTTGTTGCTTTAGATAATAACGATTGTAATTCTCCGTCTGCTCCATAAGAGTTTTTGGTTATTCTTTCATCTGCTCTTTCTAATTGATTTTCGTTAGAATCTGGTATATATGTATCCATTTTCAATAACTCTTTCGCTACTTTTTTTGCTTGCTCAGTAGTATATGGGCTTCTTATTACTGATTTATAATGTTTTCTAGTTTTTGTATAATCTCCTATAGGATTATTTTGACTTGGTATTCTATCTTCTTTAATAGGTATTGTTAATTCTGAATTATCATTTACTTTTTCAGCCATATTGTTATTTTTCTTTGTTTGTATATCACTTCTTATAGGTGCTACTGGTTTATCTCGCATTGCTTTAATTTCAGAACTAATTGTATTTATATATTCTTCGTTAGGAGAAATATATTTACCTAATGCATTCCTATATCCATTTCTTAATTGGTCATCTATAAAGAATTCTATTTTTTTAGAAATTGCATTATTTTCTGCACCTTTATCATCTATAATATTTTGTAATCCTTTAGCAATTTGGTCATAACTATATCCAAAATCTTTATGTAACTGCTCAATTGCATTTGTATTTGTACTTAATTTAGTCCCTCCGCCTTTAATTGATGATCTATTATCACTATTTGCAACATATGATAAATCTTCTCCCATCATTTCAGCCATTTCTTGAAAATATGGTTTTACTTTTGGATTTTCATATTGATAAGCTTTAATTTTCTGGTTCCCTATTGTATTTATATCTCTATTCTTTAAAGGACTTTCTATAACTTCTGTATCATCAAAATCTATCTCGTCTAATATATCTTCAAAAGACTTATTCTTTTCATTGTTATTCGTAATATCTTCTCTTATTGGTGCTATATTTAGTTCTTTTATCGTTTTACCTTTTGTTCCTTTACTTGGTATGTTATCTTTTAACCATTGTTCAAAAGTTTTATTTTCTGTTGAATATCTTATGTCTGGATTATCTGTTGGTTTTAAATTGTCTACATTTTTTATTTGATTAGAATTAAATGCTATATAATTGTTAACTTTCTCGTTAATATCATAATTGTATCCTGTATATTGAATACCATCAAACCCTTTACTTTTTAAAAATTTTGTAAATTCTTTTCCTTTATTTTGCACAACATTACTTAAAATGTCTGCTCCTGTTAACTCTTTATATCTTCCATAATCATTTGGATTATATGTTTTATATTGATTTTCAATATTTTTTTGTATCTTTTTACTAAATTCTGTTAATATATCATTGCTTGCATTATTTTTATTATCTATAACAACAAAAGGATTAGTTATGTTTAAATATGTTTCATATACTTTTGGTGTTACTTTTTCATCTTTTAATCCAAGTAGTTTGTTAGTCTTTTTAATTCCTTCTACTGTTCCAGCATAATTTTGAGCTATTTCTTTACTTTCTGTAAAATAAAATCCACTTCCATTAGAAGCATAAGATGTTGCTCCAGTTCCAATTTTATTAGAATCAAAAATTGTAAAATTACCATTTTTTGTGCCATGATATACAACTTTTAAATTTCCCTTTTCATCTACTATTTTACTGTCTTTAAAAAACTCTTGTTGTTCTTTTGTTAGCTTTCTTCCTTTATCATCTTCTTGCATAGAAAAAGAACTCTTGTTAGATTTCTCCTTTTGGTTGATATTTCCGTTATTTTGTGGTATAATATTAGTAGAAGATACAGAACTGTCAGTTATGGGTTTAGATTTATTATCTACGACCTTCTGACCTGTATCTATTATTTTGTCTAAATCATAAAAATATTCCTTTCCATTTTTATCTATTCTTGTAATACTATCTGCTTTATATATCTCTACTTGCCCATTATTGTTAGGAATACCTATTGTTATGTTGTAATGATTAAATCCACCTGTAGTATCAAACCCTGCATGTTTCTTTGTTTTTCCACCTTTTGTTATTTTTCTATCTGCTTCATGTTTAGGATTATTCATAAGACTTGCAATATCATCTATAATCGTTACAGCTGGGGCTTTTACATTGTTATAGTTTTCTTGTTTGTACCCAGGGTATGCATATTTTTTCCCTTGATCTAAATTTATACTATTTATTTCTTTTCCTTTAAAATTAATATCAAAATAGCTTTTTATATTTTTAGCAATAGAAACGTTAGGGTTACTCATATAATCTATACCATCAAATTGTGCAACATTCCCTATACCTTTATAATTTTGAATACTATATTTTGTTACAATCTCATTTGTTCCCTGGTATTTTTGATTATATGCTTTTTCAAATTTGTTAGCAATATCTTGCCAATATACCGCTTCGTTTGTATTTCCTCTTAATGAATTTATTTTTTGCTTTATCCAATCCCATACTTTTTGCATTGTACTTCTATCTTGAGTTACAAGTTGATTTATAAACTCTTGGTTACCTAAATTCTTTGCTAACATATCTGCAGCAAATTCCTCATCTATTAACTGTTGAAATACCCTACTATTAATGTCATAGACTTTTGAATATGTTTCTTCTAATGCTTTTCTAGCTTCTGCATATCCCTCTTTGTCTTGCGCATATTTTAATAAATTATTTACTAGTTTTTTATGATAAGTTGTATCTCCTTCTAAATCATGTGCCATTTCATGAACTGCTAC
>CANQHK010000091.1 GCA_947623645.1 uncultured Bacilli bacterium | reverse complement strand
GCCTACGATCAATTTATATTACAAAACTAAATTCTCCTTTTTCTTCATATCGAGAATTTAACTTTTTATTCTACAAATTTTAAAAAAGGATTAACAATAAGATTATTTTATTTGACGAATCTCCATTTTTCTGTTATGATACTTCTATAAAAAGAATAGGTGGGAATCTTAATGGATAAAGATATACAAGAAATGTTTCGACAAAAAAATAGAGAGATGTTAATCCACAATTTAGAATTAGATATTGAAAGAAATGTTGGAATTCTTCAAGATGCTCTTCAAAATCAATTTTCTTTACAATTTGATACAGCTATAAAAAATATATATTCTATATATGATGAACAAATGGATGTACAAGAAATTACGAAAATTCTTACTTCTTTAAAAGAAAAAGTATATTCCTTACTCTTCCATCAAATTCATTCTAAAAAAGATATTTTAGTGGAACAAGTAAGAAAATTAAATTTTCAGAAAGAAGAAATGGAAGAATATTATCAACTTGTTTTTCAAACTACAGAAGAAGTTTATCAAGTTTTTAAAAGTGATGAAATGGATCAATTAAAAAAAGAAACAATTGAGAAATTTCAAACGATTAGTGAAAAACTTTTTCAGGATGCTCAACTGGATATTGTAGAGTATCGTGTACGGGATTACATCATCGATCGACTTTTTGGAAAATTAAGAGATAAGGTAAAAGAGGAACTATTTATTCGAGATAATAATCTTTCCAATAAAGGAAAAGAAAGTTACGAAAAATTTCAAGAGTTAGAAACGAAAACAACAAATTTATAAATGTTTTCGTTTTTTTGTATAAAGTTTTCAATTTTTCTAAAACTATTAAAAGAAAGAGAGGCTAAAAATGAAAGCAACTGGTGTTGTTAGAAAAATTGATCATTTGGGAAGAATTGTTATTCCTAAAGAAATTCGTAAAAATTTAAAAATTCGGGATGGTGAAAATTTAGAAATTTTTGTGGAAGAAGATACAATCCTTTTAAAAAAAAGTTCTTCTTTTGGAAATTTAGAAAGATTTGCACAGACTCTTGTGGAAATTTTATCGTCCCTTTTAGGAAAAAATATTTTTATTACAGATATGCATGAAATTCTTGCTTGTAATTCTCGAATTTCAGGTTCTTATTTAAAAAAAGAGCTTCTTCCATCCTATATTTCTTTACTTGAAAAAAGAGAAACATTTATAACAAGTACACCTTCAACAGTATCTGTCATCTCTAAAGAAGATTCAGCTCCTTATTACTATATGTTTGCTCCTATTGTTGTTCAAGGAGATTTGATTGGTAGTATTTTCTTATTTTCAGAGGATGCTTCTATCCAAGAAAAAGATAAAATGATGTTTCAATTTGCCTTAAAATTTTTAGAAAAAAATCTTGAAGAGTAAATAAAGTTGTGCTATAATCTTTGATATATTTAAATGTTTTGATGAAGAGGTCTAAAAGAAAAGGCAAAAAAGAGAGTCTATGGTTGGTGAAAATAGATTGTTCTTTTCTTTTAGAAAATGGCTTTGGAACTGATGATTCGATAGGTAGGGTCAATCCGTTAACAACGTTACAGTTTTAAGTGTATAGAACTTTTCTATAAAGTAAGGTGGTACCACGATTTTGTCGCCCTTATAAGTAGGAAAGTTTTTCTTTGTCAAGAAAGGAGAAAAAATGGAAAAATATTATATTTCAACAGCTATTGCGTATACATCTGGAAAACCTCATATTGGAAATACTTATGAAATTGTATTAGCTGATGCGATTGCTCGTTACAAAAGACTTCAAGGCTATGATGTTTATTTTCAAACGGGTACGGATGAGCATGGAGAAAAAATTGAATTAAAGGCGAGAGAGGCAAGAGTTACGCCACAACAATTCGTCGATGAAGTAGCAGGGGAAATTAAAAGAATTTGGGATATTATGAATACCAGTTATGATCGTTTTGTTCGAACGACCGATAAAAGTCATGAAGAAAAGGTGCAAAAAATATTCCAAAAAATGTATGACCAAGGAGATATTTATCTTGGAAAATATGAAGGTTTATACTGTACTCCTTGTGAATCTTTCTTTACAGAAAGTCAACTTGTGGATGGAAAATGTCCAGATTGTGGACGAGATGTTGAATTAAAGAGTGAAGAGGCTTATTTTTTCCGGTTATCTAAATATCAAGATCGAATTATTCAATATATTGAGGAACATCCAGATTTTATCCAACCAGTTTCTCGAAAAAATGAAATGCTCAACAATTTTTTAAAGCCTGGTTTACAAGATTTATGTGTTTCCAGAACGTCTTTTGATTGGGGAATTCCGGTTTCATTTGATCCAAAGCATGTTGTCTATGTATGGCTCGATGCTCTTACAAATTATATTACCAATATTGGGTATGATCCTGAAAATCCAACGGAGGAATTTTTAAAAAAATGGCCGGCAGATTTGCATTTAATTGGAAAAGATATCATTCGTTTTCACACCATTTATTGGCCAGCATTTCTTATGAGTTTGGATTTACCTCTTCCTAAAAAGGTATTTGGGCATCCTTGGTTATTAATTGGAGATGGAAAGATGAGTAAATCGAAAGGAAATGTTGTTTATGCTGATGATTTGGTAGAGCAATTTGGAGTAGATGCGGTTCGTTATTATGTTCTTCATGAAATTCCTTATGCAAATGATGGAACTTTAACATATGAACTTTTAATTGATCGAATTAATAGTGATCTTGCAAATATTTTAGGAAATTTAGTCAATCGAACAATTTCTATGGTTCAAAAATATTTTGGAGGAGTTGTTTCGAATAAGCATGTATTGGAAGAGTATGATAAAGAACTTATTTCTATGATTCAAAATTTGGAGTCAAAAGTAAGTAAGAAAATGGATAGTTTAGAAATTGGAGCTGCTTTGGATGAGATTTTTGATGTTTTAAGAAGAAGCAATAAATATATTGATGAAGCAATGCCTTGGGTACTAGCAAAAGAAGAAAATAAAAAAGAACGCTTAGAAACGGTTTTATACAATTTATTGGAATCGATTCGTGTATGTGGAATCTTACTAGGAGCATTCTTGCCAGAAACAAGCGAAAAAATCAAAGAGCAAATTGCTAATGAACGGGATGATTTAACTTATTTAGAAGATAATTCTTATCATGTTTCTACTCCTGTTGCATTATTTATGAGAATTGATAAAGAAGCAAAATTAAAAGAAATGATGGAAAAATAAAAAAAGAAAGAACCTTTGTGATATAATTTTAATATATTATGGAGGTTTTTTATGTATATTGATACACATTTACATTGTAGTAAAAAAGAGGGGACTCAACCGGATGAGCTTATTCAAAATGCAAAAGAAGTAGGAGTTTCTTGCTTTATTGTTTCCTGTGTTGATCGAGAAAGCATTCTGGAAGGATTGGAGCTTGCTCATTCTTATGATTCCATTTATCTTGCTGTTGGTTTCCATCCAGAATATGCTTCCGAAATTCAAGAACAAGACTTGAAATGGTTAGAAAGTATTCTTCAAAAAAATAACAAGATTGTTGCTATTGGAGAAATTGGACTCGATTATCATTGGAATAAAGAAAATAAAGAGATTCAAAAACAACTTTTTGAGAAACAATTACTTCTTGCTGAAAAATATCATCTTCCTGTTGTTGTTCATACGAGAGATGCAATTTCCGATACTTATGATATCCTTTCGAAGTATTCCTTAAAAGGTTCCATTCATTGTTTTAGTGGAAGTTATGAAATGGCTCAAAAATTTATTCAACTTGGTTATTATCTTGGAATTGGTGGCGTGCTAACATTTTCCAATAGTAAGTTATATCAAGTCGTTGAAAAAATAGGTCTTTCTTCTTTACTCCTTGAAACGGATAGTCCTTATCTTGCTCCGGTTCCTCATCGAGGGGAAGTAAATGAAAGCAAATATATTCCTCTTATTGCCGAAAAATTAAGTGAAATTTTAAAAGTGCCTATAATCAAAGTAGAAAAAATTACCACAGAAAATGCATGCAGATTATTTGACTTACCTTATGATATGTGATATATTGTTTATAGGATTATAAGAAGGTGATACAATTGAAAAAGTTGTCATCTATATTATTCCAAAGATTGAAAGTTGTTCTATTTCTTTTAATTCTTGGAATGATTGTATTTTCTGGAAATGGTAAGCAAGTTAACTATGCAACCAATATTGGAAGTGCTACCTCTTTGCAAGCTGTTCATTTTGTTGCAAAATATGATGATACAGAGGAAACTTTAGAGGTTCGAAGTGTTTCAAATATGGAAGAAGTTCGGATGTATGGTCCAGAATCACCTGTTTCCTTTGTTGGTCAAATGACAGCTTACGGTCCAGATTGCAGAGGTTGTACAGGAAAAGTTGCTTGTCCTCCACGGCAAGACGTTCGAAACAATAATATATATTATGAAGATGCTGTTTATGGAACAGTAAGAATTTTAGCAGCAGATAGTCGGATTCCATGTGGAAGTATCATTAAAATTTCGAATGTTACATTTTCCCAAGAAGAAATTTATGGAATTGTGTTAGACCGTGGAAGTGCTATTGTTGGAAATATTATAGATTTTCTTGTTCCTCGTGAAAATGATGGGTTTGCCATTGGTCGTCAAAGAGGAGTTCAATTTGAAATTGTAAGATGGGGTTGGTAAACCTCTCTTTTTTTGTTTTTTTCTTGCCTTTTTTTTTACTCTATGGTAATATTTTATTATAAGGA
>CANQHK010000090.1 GCA_947623645.1 uncultured Bacilli bacterium | reverse complement strand
GCGAGCTGGGTTCAGAACGTCGTGAGACAGTTCGGTCCCTATCCGTCGTGGGCGTAGGAAAATTGAGGAGAGCTGTCCTTAGTACGAGAGGACCGGGACGGACCTACCTCTGGTGTATCAGTTGTCATGCCAGTGGCAGTGCTGAGTAGCTATGTAGGGAGAGGATAACCGCTGAAAGCATCTAAGCGGGAAGCCAACTTCAAGATGAGTTTTCCCATTCGTAAGAAGTAAGACACGTGGAAGACGAGCACGTTGATAGGCTGGAGATGGAAGCATGGTGACATGTTGAGTTGACCAGTACTAATCGGTCGAGGATTTAATCATGATTGTGAATTTGAGAGAGAATCACATTATCTAAGTTTTGAAAGAATTATTTCCAAAAATAATTTTGCTTGGTGACAATAACGAAGAGGGTATACCTGTTCCCATCCCGAACACAGAAGTCAAGCTCTTCGGTGCCGACGATAGTGGATATCGCGAAAATAGGACGTTGCCAAGCATTTTTTTTATGCTTTTTTTAGAATCGTCATTATTTTTTCGATTCTTTTTTTGTTTGCAAAACTATAAAAAAATAATAAGTTTTGCAAATGTACTTGCAAAACTTTTAAAAATATGATATTCTTAAATTGGGTGATAAAAATGATTATTCGTGATTCTTATTTAAAACGTTTAGTAGATGCGAAAGATACAGAATTTATCAAAGTTATAACAGGAGTTCGAAGAAGTGGTAAGTCAACTCTTCTATTAATGTTTAAAAATTTTTTAGAAGAAAATAAAATTCCCTCAAGTAATATTATCTATATGAATTTTGAGTCAAATCAATATGATGATATCGATAATTATAAGAAACTATATGACTATATAAAAACAAAAATTGGAAAAGGAAAAATGTATATTTTATTAGATGAAATCCAGAATGTCGAAAAATGGGAAAAAACAGTGAATTCGCTCCATATTGACTTTGATACGGATATTTATATAACAGGATCGAATGCCTATCTTTTATCAAGTGAACTTGCTACTCTTCTTTCTGGAAGATATATTGAAATAAAAATGTATCCTCTTTCTTTCAAAGAATTCTTGAAATTCAATCAATATGACGATACAAATCTTGATGATAAATTTAATGAATATTTAAAATATGGAGGACTTCCTGCTATCTGTCATATCAAAGATAAGAAAGATTTGGTTTTGTCTTATTTAAATGATATTTATAATACGATTGTAAAAAAAGATATTATTGAAAGAAACAATATAAAAGATATTGCTCTCTTAGAAAATATTATTAAATTTGTAGCAAGCAATATTGGAAGTTCCATCTCTGCAAATCGAATCAGTGAATACTTAAATAGTAATAAAATTGTTGATAAATCCAACCATCAGACAATTGATAATTATCTAAAAATGTTAGAAAATGCTTTCATCGTTTATAAGGCCGATAGAAGTGATATTCGAAGTAAAAATATTTTAAAAACGTTAGGAAAATATTATCTATCCGATATTGGAATTCGGAATGTAATCCTTGGATTTCGAAATATTGACGAAGGACATATTTTAGAAAATATTGTTTATTTAGAACTTTTAAGAAGAGGTTATAAAGTAAACATTGGAAAAACTTTAGACTTTGAAGTAGATTTTGTTGCTGAAAACATCGATACTGTAAAGTATTATCAAGTATCTCAAACAATTATGGATGAAAAAGTAAAAGAAAGAGAAATAAGAAGTTTAGAAAGTATTCCAGATAACTATGAAAAAATAATTCTTACGATGGATAAAACATTGAATAATGATTATAATGGAATTAAAATAAAAAATATTATTGATTTTCTTCTAGAAGAAGAATAAAACAGATAGAGATTGGTATGGAATTCTTGAAAACACAAGAATTCTTTTTTCTTCAAAAAAAGTGTTATAATAACAGTATATAAATTTTTAGGATGGTTTTATGTTATTGGAAGAAGAAGTGTTCGAATTATTTCAAGAAAGAATTTTTAATACAAAAACGAATCATTATATTTTTACAGGACTTACAGATTTTACAATTTTAGAAAAAATACCAGAAAAAACCAATATTCGGATTTTGGAGGAAGATTTTCAAGATATTCGAGAAGCCCAAAATGTAAAAATTGATTTATGTCAAGTACAACTTTCGGATATTTTATCGTATGTGGTAGAAGAATTAAAACGAAAGGGTCTTCTGGATTCTTCGGTTTCCTCTTCAATTCCTTTTGATAGACGCTGGCTATTTCGATTTTCTTATCTTTTACAAAATTCTCGAGTAGCACTTCAAATGATCTTTTTTCATCTTGAACAATTAAAGAAAGAAGAACAGATGGCCTTGAATGAAATCTATTATTTTAATAGTATCTTTTTTAATGCTAATTCTTTTCTTTTAGAAGACCATTTTCAAACCTATTTTTTAACGGGAAACCGAGCTCTTGATAATCGAGAAAACTACCAAGAAATAAAAGTTTTGAAACAAATTTGGAGACCTTAAAAGAATATTTACGTTTGCAAAAGAAAGATGAAAATGATATAATAAGAATAGAAATAAGGTGATAAGATGGGGGAAAGATTAAAAGACATTAAAATTGTTGGACAGGATCATAAAGGTCGTGGCATCGCCAAAACAGAAAATGGCTTAATCTTCGTTGAAAAAACCTTGGAAGGAGAAGTTTGTGATATTGAAATCAAAAAAACAAAGAAAAAATTTCAAGAAGCAACTCCTCTTCGCTTTCAAGTAAAAAAACAAATCGAAGTTACTTGTCCTTACTATGACAAATGTGGAGGTTGTGATATCCTCCATCAAAAATATGAGGATCAACTAAAATTTAAAACAAAAAAAATTAAAGAGATTCTTCATAAATTTGCAGGACTTGATATAAGTCTCCAACCAATTCTTTATGGAAATAATAAACATTATCGTAACAAGATTACACTTCATAATTTAGGTCTTTATCAAAAAGAAAGTCATCGAACGATTCCGATTGAATCCTGTGAACTTGTCATGGAAGAAATTAACGAAATTATCAAAACGTTATCATTTTTATCTAAAAATAGTAATAATATTATTGAAACAGCGATGATACGAGTTAGCAATCAAAAAGAAATCATGTTGGAGTTAACCGGGAAAATATTAAAAAGTAAGATTACCAAATTATTTCCAAATGTCGATGTTTTAATCATTAATGGAGTCTATATTACCAAAAAGAAAACAATTCACGATCAAATAGAGGGTCTTACTTTTGAAATTTCCAATACTTCTTTTTATCAAGTAAACCATGATTTAACCGAAAAACTTTATCAAACGGTAATCGAAGATTACAAAGATAAAAACATTCAGCAGGCCTTAGATTTATATTGTGGTACTGGGACAATTGCTCTTTTATTGAGTCGTTATGTGAAAGAAGTAACAGGAATTGAAGTTGTTGCAAGTTCCATTCAAAATGCTCTTCATAATCAAGAACAGAACAAAATTGAAAATGTTACTTTTTTAGAAGGAAAAGTAGAAGATTTAATTGATTCTGTAAAAGATGCAGATGCTATTATTGTAGATCCTCCAAGAGAAGGACTGGATAAAAAGACAATAGAAAGTATTCTTACATTAAAACCAACATATATTACGTATGTTTCATGTGATGCGATTACTCTAGCAAGAGATTTAAATCTTTTAAAAGAAGATTATAATCTATTAAAGATTACTCCTGTTGATATGTTTCCAAATACTTATCATGTAGAGTGTGTATGTTTGTTGCAGCGTAAATAAACATTTAAAAAAAAAGAAGAAAGGGGGATAAAATGAATTTTCGAAGAAAAGGGAAGATGATTTATCAAAGTCAGCAAGCTTATGAATTCATTCAAGAAGGGCGTTATCGACTTGCTAAAATTATATTGGAAGATAATTTACGGGAATATCCAGAAGATACTTTATCAAACTATTATTTATCCCTTATTTATCGAAGAGAGCAAGATTATGAAACAGCCCTAATGTATTTGTTAAGATCTGGTAGAGAAGATCGGATTGCGGAAGATTTTGTCATTTGTTATTTAATGTTAAATCAAGAAGATAAAGTTTATGAAATGTATCGGAAATATTATTATCCTCCTTATAATGAAAGATATCAGTATTCTGCTTTAAATTATTATTTAAGATGTAAGTATCATAATTTAAAAGAGGAAGAACTTATGAAAGAAGCTGCAAGACAGATTTATTCTTATGATCCCATGCTTGCTTTAGAACACATTCGAAATCGACATTATTGTAATCATGATAATGCAAGTCAGTTTTATGAAGATATCCCTTTGGAAGAAACTTTTTATCAAATTCAAGAATTTATTAAAGAAAACCCAAAGAAAGGAATTCTTTTTGAAAGAGAATGTGTAGGATATTACCTATTTCATTATCCAAATTGTGGAATTGATAACTATATTAATCATGAAAATAACTATATAGAAAATGGGGTTTGTGATTATATTATGGTAATGGTTAATCCGTTTACTTTGGAAATTAAAACGATGTATCCAACGACAGATGTCTTTAAAATGCAAATTTGTTATCTGCCTAAATTATCGGAGAAAAAAATATTGTCTAAAACTGGTTTAGAACGTTTTCAAAGAAGATATTCTAATTTTAAAGAAGAAAAACTCAATAAATAAAGATATTTGAACGACAAAAGAATTAAGTTTTTGCCGTTTTTTGTTGCACTACAAAAAAAATCTCACAAAACGTATATTTGTCTATTGACATGGGGGGGGGGGTAG
>CANQHK010000089.1 GCA_947623645.1 uncultured Bacilli bacterium | reverse complement strand
CAATACCTGCTGTTAATCCCATTTTTACACCTCTTTCTTTTTCATTCATTATTATAACAAAAAAAATAGTATGTTTTCATACTATCTCTTTTATTTTTTCGCAATTGTTAACACTTTACTGTTTTCGTTCTTTTCTAAAACAAGAGCATTTGATTTTACGTACATTCCTGCTGGAAGATAATATAAATCAAAATTTGGAACATTCGTAATAGTTGTAAACGTTGTCGTTGGTGTCCATACATAATCCCCATCTTCAACAGTTACTTCATATCCTTGCATTAGTTGTAAGTAAGGTTTCATGACTTGCTCTTCTTCGATCATTTCATATTGCTCTTGTTCTGTATCTTCTGGTAGTTCATAATCTAAGTCAACATTTTTAATTCGAATTGTTTTTTCGATGGTTCCATCTGCTTTTACTTCAGTTTTTAGATATTTTATATTTTTAGTGTAATAATCAACCGTTGAAGTCTTTGGAACCCTTACTTCATTTTCTGTTTTATCCAAAACCCAACGAATTAAACATCTTTTTGGCGGAAGCTTTCCATTTTCTAACATAACTACTTCTTCCGGAATATCAATCCATTTTCCTTCATCATAAGCTTGTTCATGATAAGTTTTTCGAGTAACTTCAAAATCTTTTTCCGTAAATTCGTTGTTTATAACTCCATATACATTCATCTTTAACTCTTCGGTTTCTGATATTTGAATAATTTTATTGTAATCTTCTGTTGCTGGTCCTAAATAATAAAGTGTTGTTTCTTCCCAATCGCTCCATTCATTTGATTCTTTATTTAATTGTTTTCGGATAGCCATTTTATAAACAACACATCCGTTTAAATCTTGATCTAATGATATCGTTGGATTTTCATCTATCTGTGGTTCTTCCATAGTTTCTTCAATGATTTCTGGTGGATTTTCAATTTCTACACGATTACAAGAAGTACCTACTAAAGAGATTACTCCAGCAACAATTATACTTCCAATTGTTTTTTTATTTAATTTATACATTTTTTATTCCCCTTTTCCATGAGTCGTTGCATATTATATCATATTTTCATAAATTTGTCAATTTTAGATTTCTTGTGGATAGTGTTTCCAAAGTGGGGAGATTTAAAAAACAAAAACCTTTTGTATAAAAATACTCAAAAAAATGAAAACTGCTATATAATTAATTTAAGACAAAATTAATAGACTTTTTGGAAAGATTTAATAAGGAGTTGTTTTCAATAATAAATAACACTTTCCTATTGAACAGTTTCCTCAACCATCGAATCTAAATAATATGACCTTAATCTTTTAAATCTACATTTTTAAGTAAATCAACTAAATAATAAATATAATGCTTATCCAAACGAATCGTATCCAAAATTAAAACGAGACTATTATGGAGCATTTTAAAACGAAACATCGTTGAAAGTTTCATAGCATCTGTAAATAGTTTTTCCCCATCAATCTTCTGTGTCGCATCTTCGCTAAATACAATTTCAATGGAATTTCGAGTTTCTCGGACATCAACAATATCCAACTTCCGAGCAATCTTTTCAAACCACTCTTCATACATATAAATAACAACATCCTCAGAAACATGACCGAACCGATCTTCCAACTCTTCCTTAATTTGCAATAATTTCTCATAAGAATCAATCTCATTAATTTTCTTATGAATTTCAATTTTCAAATCAGTATCTTCTACATACTCATCAGATATATGAGTTGTAACATTTAAAAGCGGTTTTTCATCTCGAACTTCTTCTTCTACCGTTTTAATTCCCTTAAGTTTAGCAATTTCATCATCCAACATTTTCAAATACAAATCAATTCCGACACTATCAATAAAACCTGCCTGCTCACTACCCAAAATATCCCCTGCTCCACGAATAGATAAATCTCGAGTAGCAATCGAAAAACCACTACCAAGTTCTGTAAACTCTTTAATAACATTCAATCTTTTAACAGCAACTTCTCCCAATAACTTACCAGCATTATACATAAGATAAGCATAAGCAATTTTATTACTTCTTCCAACTCTTCCTCGAATTTGATAAAGTTGACTAAGCCCAAATCGATCTGCATCTAAAACAATAAGCGTATTTACATTCGGAATATCAATACCTGTTTCAATAATCGTTGTACAAAGAAGAATATCCGCCTTATGTTGAACAAATTGGAACATGACATCTTCCAACTGTTCCTTGGACATCTGACCATGAGCGATAATAATTTTAGCTTCGGGGATTAATTGTTGAATCTGATATTTTTTTCTTTCAATAGACTCTACTCGATTATATAAAATAAATATTTGACCATCTCGCGCTAACTCTTTATAAATTGCATCTTTTATAATCTGTTGATTTTCTTCAATAACATAAGTTTGAACAGGATATCGATCAACAGGAGGAGTTTCAATCAAAGAAAGACTTCGAATTCCCACCATAGACATCTGCAAAGTTCTAGGAATTGGCGTTGCCGTAAGCGTTAACACATCAATATTAGACTTATACTCTTTAATTTTTTCCTTATGCATTACTCCAAATCGCTGCTCTTCATCAATAATTAGAAGCCCTAAATCCCGAGGCCGTACATCTCGACTAAGTAAACGATGCGTTCCAAAAACAACATCGACTTTTCCCTCTTCCAAATCGGATAAAATTTGTTTTTTCTCTTTAGAACTCGTAAAACGATTCAAAAGGGCAAGACGAACAGGATAATTATGAAATCTTTCCAGTGCATTTTCATACTGTTGTTTCGAAAGAATCGTCGTTGGACACAAATACAAAACTTGTTTAGAATCCATAACTGCTTTAAAAATTGCTCGAAAAGCAACTTCCGTCTTACCATATCCAACATCTCCACATAAAAGTCGATCCATAGGTCTACTAGATTCCATATCTTCCTTAATATCTTGAACAGCCCTTAACTGATCAGGAGTAGCATCATAAATAAATTCTTTTTCAAATTCTCTTTGTAAATCGGTATCGGCACTATACATAAATCCTTTTTTCATTTCTCTTGCAGCATAAAGACGCAATAATTCATCTGCAACATCATGAATCTTACTACGAACCCGAGCCTTCGTTTTTTTCCATTCATTTCCGTCTAATTTATGAATTTTAAGAGCGACTCCCTCTTTACCAGAATACTTACTAATCAAATCAATTTTTTCAACTGGAATATATAACTTATCCTTACCTTCATACTGTACAACTATATAATCTTTCATAATATTTCCAAGTCGTAACGTTTGAATTCCTTGATAAATTCCAATCCCATGAACATCATGAACAACATAATCTCCAATATTTAACTTGTGAATATCTTTAATTTTACTAGCGTACTTAAAGGTACTTTTATATTTTTTCTTTTCTTCAGAAAATCGAAATAAATCTCGATAAGATAAAAAGACAAAAGAATGAAACAAAAATCCGTGTTGCATTTCATGAACAATAATATTAATTTGATTTGGAAAAATCTCATTCTCATTCGTTAAAACATAAGGAACCGTCAAATGTTTCGTAAAATTTTTAATCTGATATTCTTTTAGACAAATAACAATCGTACGTCCGCATTCTAAATTTTCCCTCAAATATTTTACGATGGCATCAATATTTTCATAAAATAAAGGAACAGGCTTTGCTTTAAAATCAAGAAAAGTACCATCAAAATTAGCAAGAATATTATCGACAGTCATATAAAACATAGCATCTTTTTTAATTTCTAACGGAAACATATAATCATCTTTAAAAGACGAATCTTTCTCTTTTCGATATTCTTTCATTTCCTTCTTCATTTGCTCGTAAAAACCTTCCATCTGAGAAGGATCTTTAAAGATAATGAAAGCATCATCCATATAATCATAAAGGCTATCTACTTTTTTAGAATACTGCTTTAAATATTTCTGCTTTTCAATGAAATCTTCTTGATAATTTTCCAAAATAAATTCCCAGAAAGGACGAATGATAACATCATCAATATTTTGAATAGATTTTTGTGTATCTTCATCAAAGAGCCGAATCGATTCAATCGTATCACCAAAAAATTCAATTCGAATAGGATGTTCATAACCTAGTGGAAACAAATCAAAAACAAACCCACGAACACCAACTTCTCCGGTTCTAGTTACAATCGTCTCTCTTTTATAACCAAGATTAAATAATTGTTGGAGCAATTCATTAGGAACAATATCCATATTAACCTGAAGATGAATAAAACTTTTTTCATAAATTTTTTTCGTCGGTAAATATCTTAAAAATCCCGTTAAATTCGTAACAACAATCGATTTCTCATGCAACAAAGTATTCAAAGTATCTAACCTTGTAACCCGTAAATCCGGACTAACCGCAACTGCTTCACTTGTTAAAAAATCATCCATTGGAAACAAACACACTTTTTCTGTATACTGCTGAATTCCCTCATAGATTTTATTAGCTTCAAATAAACTAGAAGTTACAATTAAAATATTTCTTTTTTTAGAATCAAACAGTTCTTTCGTAAAAACACAAAAAAGCTCGTCTGTTAAACCAGCTAAAATTGTATTGGATAAAGAATTATTATTAATAGTATCCTGAAATAAATTCATATAGAATCCCCTACTTTTTTATATGATAACGATTCATAAGTAAATCATAATCCATAGTAATATATCCTTCTAAAATTTCATTAGATAACTCAAGAATTGGTGAAAGTTTCCCTTTTTCTAAGGAAGAAAATTTTCCTAACACATAATCTTTTGTATCCATTTCTTTATTATTAGAAATCCCGATTTTAAAATGCTTATAATGAGAAGTTCCAAGATGAAGTTCAATGTTTTTAAGACCATTATGCCCCCCACTAGAACCTGCA
>CANQHK010000088.1 GCA_947623645.1 uncultured Bacilli bacterium | reverse complement strand
ATTGGAGTAGGAATCAAATATAAATTAGCATGATTTTCATAACTTTTTTGTCGCATTTCTTCACCTCATTCAAACATTTTTACAATTTCCTCTCGATAACTTCCATCTTGGCAATGAACATAAAGAGGCGGTAAAACTTTCACACCAACTCTTCCCTGTTTTACTGCTTCCACTAAAACAATATTAGATTCTTCTCCTTCTTTTGGATAAACAAACTGAATTCTTTTAACAGTAAGATTATTTTTTTCACAAAGCTTCAAAATTTCTGCAAATCGCTCTGTTCTATGAACAACTGCAAAAATCCCTTTATTTTTTAATAGATAACTAGCGATTTCTACAAGTTGTTCTAAAGAGATTAATTTTTCATGACGAGCAATCGTTTTATGCACATCCTCATTAATATTTGATTGACTAGAATATTTAAAATAAGGAGGATTTGATAAAACCATATCAAAAAATCCAGCAGTATATTTCTTTTTTAAATCCAAAATATCCATATTATAAAGAGAAATCTGGTTTTCCAAATGATTATATTTTAAAGTTTTCAAAGCTAAATCAAAGACATCTTTTTGAATTTCAATAGCATCAATAGAAGCCTTCGTTTTTGTAGATAAGACCAAAGGAATCGGTAAATTTCCTGTTCCTAAATCAACAATTTTTTTAATATCTTTTCGTAAAGTAACAAAATTAGGAAGTAAAATAGAATCCAATGAGAAACTAAACCAATCAGGATTTTGATAAATTTTTAAATTCTTAAACCCAACAAGGTCATTTAGTACTTCCATTTTCCCTCACGATTGGAACTTCCACAAACATTTTATTAGATTGTTCTAAAATCATTGTATTTGCTAATAAATTAATAGAACTTATTTTCCCTTTTACTCCTGAAACCTCTACTGTTTGTCCAATTTTAGGAACGCCTTTTTTCATTTCTGAATATTGACTATCTTCATATTTTAAACAACACAAAAGTCTTCCACAAACCCCATTAATTTTTGTAGGATTTAATGCAATATATTGATTTTTTGCCATATTAATAGAAACACTATCAAAATCTGTTAAAAACGTAGAACAACATAAAAATCGACCGCAAGGCCCTAATCCACCAACTTCTTTTGCTTTATCACGAACTCCAATTTGTCGAAGTTCAATACGAGTATGATAAAGTTGCGCAAGTCTTTTGGCAAGATCTCTAAAATCGATACGACTATCTGCTGTAAAAGTAAAAAGAAGTTGATTTCTATCAAATGTATAAAAACAATCAATAAATCTCATATCCAAATTTAGTTCTTTAGAAAGCTTTCGAGCAATAGTAAGAGCTTGTTCACTTTCTTCTATATTTTTTTGATGCTGAGTTTTATCCTGTTTAGTCATTATCCGAACAATATCCATAAGTTTTTTTGGAACATCCTTGGTAGAATATTCTTTAGAGTTTGTCGTAACAATACCAGCTTGCAAACCACGGTCTGTTTCTACCAAAACAGCATCACCCTTAGATACTTCCATATTTTTAAAAGTAAAATATCCAAAATTACCGTTTCCATAACGAACTGTAACTAATTCAAGCATATTTTTCACCTCCTGTATATTCAATAATAAATTGATCCAATAAAAGATTGGTATTTACATTATATTGAATTTGATTTTTTAATTCAATAATTTTAGCAAGTTTTCGAGTTAATTCGTGAATTGTATTATGAGTAGCAATATAATCTATATCATCTTTCAAATCAACAAAATTTAATTGATTTTGAATTTTATAATAAATAATTTCAATAAATAAATATTCCATCTTAGAAAAAGCAGCAATTATATCATCTTTTGTAGAAAATTTAGAATGCCATAAATCTTGTACATAACATATTGTACTATATTTATTCCGTTCTAAATTAACCAAAAAATCTAATACAACAGGATAAGACTCATCAATTTCTAAAATATCCGTACCTTTTAAAGTATACACCTGACATCTAGAAAGAATTGTAGGTAAAATTTGGTATTTGTTAGAAGTAACTAAAATAGCAATAATGTTATCTTCTGGTTCTTCCAAAAATTTTAAAAGAGAATTTGCAGAAGCTTTATTCAGTTTGTGAGCATCATATATTATGTAAATTTGATTTTTTACTAAGTTGTTGTTTTAATTCGAACAATTGTTCTTTTTTTATCCAAAGACCATCTGGAGAAATTATCTGAATATGATTATCAACATTAGAATCTATTAAACTACATAAATTACAATTTTTACAACTCAGTGAATTTGTATAGTGATTCTGACAAAGCAAAAATTTTGCAAATGACATAACAAAATTGTTAACATCTGCAAAGTTCGTTGTATCAATTAAATATGCATGGGATATTTTTTTATGATTTTGAACAGAAGAAGTGATCATTTCATAAAACTCCCTTTGAGATTCTTTGTAAGAATCCAACATATACTTCACTCCTCTAAAATACTAAAATATACAATAAAGACAAAGAAAATAAAGCTGGAAAACCTAATAAACTAACAAGTAAAAGAGTTACAAGATTAACAGGAATAATCAAATTAAAATTAACTGCAATCATGTTATATCCATACAACACGATAAAACCAAATATGATTCTTTTTAATATTGCAAAAAAATATTTCATTTTGTCACCTCAATAAAAAATATGAGGTAAAGGACAATTTATTCTAAATTCTTTCGATCCAATAATGCTCTTTCCAACGTCATACTATCCATATATTCCATATCAGCACCAATAGGAACTCCACTAGCTATACGGGATATGACAATATTTTTATCACCTAATATTTTTTTGATATAAAGAGCAGTTGTTTCCCCTTCAACACTAGGTTTAAAAGCTAAAATTATTTCTTTAAAATTTTCTTTTTCCACTCTTTCAATTAATTTATCTAATTCAATATCTTCTGGATTCACTCCATCAAGAGGTGAAATAAGTCCTTTAAGAACATGATAAACTCCATGAAATATTCCTAAACTTTCAAATAAAAATAAACTTTTAACATCTTCTACAACACATAGAGTTTCTTTATTTCTCAAAGAATCAGAACATATTGAACACAAATCATTTTCCGTCAAATTATTACAAATAGGACATAAATGAATTTTTTCTTGGATATTACTTACATTATCTAAGAAAAAATCAAATTGTTCTTTTGGCATATCCAATATAGAAAATGCATAACGTTGAGCTGTTTTGTCACCAACTCCTGGTAAATATTTCAATGATTCAATTAATTTTTTTAAACTATCTGGCATAATTACTCCTAAAAGAAACTAGGAATAGCGTTACCAAATTTACCCATTTTTTCTTCCAATTCTTTATCAATTTTAGAAAATGCATCATTAATAGCAACCATAATCATATCTTCAAGAATTTCAATATCATCTTTACTTAAAGTATCTTCTTTAGAAATTTCTACCTTCACTAACTTTTTATTACCAGTAGCTGTTACTTTAACCAAAGAACTTTCTCCATAAAATTCTTTCTTATCAATTTCTTCCTTAACTTTCACCATATCTCTCTGTAAGCTTTGTGCTTGTTTCATTAATGCTTGTATATTCATTTTTATCATCCTTTCAATTTTTTAATTATTTTGTATTTTTACTATATCATTCCCAAAAAGAGAAACAGCTTGTTGAATAATATCATCCGAATTTGTTCCAATCGTATCAGTAATAGATTCAGAATTTTTTTCTTTTTCATCATCAGCATGTACAAATTCTAAATCATCTTCTTTATATTCATATTTTTCACCTCTGTTTTTCCGTTGAATAAATTTCTCTTTTTCTTGTTTCCATTCTTGTTCCGTTAAAACTGCTATTTTATATGAACTTCCGATTACTTTTTCTAATAATTCTTCCATAACATCTAATAATGCAAAACCTCTATCTAATGCTGAATCATAATTACAAGTAATTATAATATCTTTATCTCCAGCAGCACGCAATTGAGAATCTACTAGAAAACAAGCAGCAGCACCATAAGAAATATCTAATACAAAATCATTAAGTTTTGTCCACTTTTCTTTTAATAGCAATAAATACTTCTTTTCAGCAGTTGCAAAAGTATTATTGACAATTAAAAACCGATGCATATCATTCTTTTTTCTCTGTTCTCCATTAGATATAGAATTATCAGAATTTTTCACTAAAGATTTATTATCAAGTTTAATTTCCTGTTGAATTTTTTCTTTTTCTGTAATCTCTTTGTTTTCTTTTTTATCTAAAATTATTTCCCGGGAAATAATTTTATTATCATTATCTTTTTCATTTTCAAAAGAAATCTTATTTTGATCATCTTTACTTGCAAATGATAAAATAAAAGTTTCAAACAATATTTTCATATTACTTGAATTTTTCAAATTAATTATCAATTCATCCAGCATTTGAATAAATTCTAATATAAAATCAATAGGATAATTGTTTTTACTTTCTAAATAATATTCTATCATGTTTTTACGCAATTGTTCCATTAAATTTTGACTAAATATTATAAAATCTTTTCCACTATCGTATATTTGATCAATCAATTCAAGAATATGAGCAATATTTTTTTCATAAACAGTTTTTATAAAATCCAGTTGTAAATCAGTAGAAACGACTCCTACAATTTTATTAAAATCATGAATTGTAATATTTCCATCGCAATAAGAAGATATTTTATCCAATAAACCTAGTGAATCCCTCATTCCACCTTCAGAAACTTCAGCTATTTTTTCTAAAACATCATTATCTATATCAATTTTTTCCACAGATGAAATTTCTTTTAATTTATTCACAATAGAATGATTAGAAATTCGTTTAAATTCAAAACATTGGCACCTAGAAACTATTGTAACAGGGACTTTATGAGGATCTGTAGTAGCAAGAATAAAAATAACGTGATTAGGAGGTTCCTCTAAAGTTTTTAATAAAGCATT
>CANQHK010000087.1 GCA_947623645.1 uncultured Bacilli bacterium | reverse complement strand
TTATGATCAAGCAGAAATTGAAAAAGGAGAGAAAATATTCCTTTATAATGACGGAAAGAAAGAAGGAGAAAAGATTGGAGAAGAAAGAGGAATTATAAAAACAGCAAGCGAACTTATAAAAAATGGAGTTTCTATCGAAATTGTTTCCAAATCAACTGGACTATCTATAAAAGAAATTCAAGATTTAATGCCTTAGAGATTTTCTTCATTTTATAAATTTAGTGGAAGGAAAGTATATGCAATACTTTCTTTTTTGCTTTGTTACTTATCAATGAAATATTTGTTTTTGAATTGCTAAAAATATAGAAAATTTATGTAAAATTCACCAAAATAACAGATTTAACAGCAAAAAAATCAGAAAAAAACTTTACATTTTTTAAGAAAAATGGTATAATGTGAATGTTTTTTGACGAAAGGAGAAAAAAATATGGAACGAATTTATATTGATGAAAACGCATTTAGAATGTATCCGTTTGCCAGAAGCATGACTGAAAAACAAACCAAATTTGTTTTAAAAGAAAAGATGGAAGAATTAAAAGAAAAAGAAGATATGGATCGCCAAGTTCTTCTTTTAGAAAAAATTATTCAAAAATTTGATGGAACAGATACCAGTTGGAAAAAGAAAAATTATGCTTATATTCGCCGTCAATTGACGATGCTATCGCCAACCTTATGTGAAATTATTTATCCGAATTTAATCGAACTTTTTCAAGCAAAAGAAGAGGATATTCAACATGATATTGAACTATTTTCAAAAAATACAACATATTATCCAGAGGTAAGTCGAGAAAAAACAAAAGAAGGATATGTTACAGTTCAATCTGAATCCACTCCTTTTGATATTTTTCATATTCTCTTTTTGACTACTAGAAATATTGGGGGTTCTCTTCAGAAGTATGCCCAATCTTTACTTTCTATTTATGATCGCCAAGAATTGATTGACTTCATAGGAAAAACGGTAAAAGGAGAAGAAGAAAGAGGAACTCTTTTCTTTCTTCAAAACTTAGAACAAGAATATGGTTTCTTAAAGGATTCTAAACTTTTTCAAACATTATATGCATCCTTTCAAGAAAAATATCTCTCTATTCTTTATAGCTATGTATATATGTATGCCAATCGTATGTGCCATAGAGAAATTGCGAATACACGCTATCAATCAAACCCAGATGAGTATCGTTCTTTAAAATATTTTAAAAAGTATTTTAGAGAATCCTAATTTTCGTTTTCTGTATGAAAATTGAAATGTATGATGATTCTATAAAAAAATATAAAAAATCTTATTTACGAAAGGAACTGTGAAAATGCATTATTCATTTATGACAAAAAATAATTTATTTCAAATCTATCCAACCATTCAAAATTGTGGTGAAGAAGAACTGATGAACAAACTCGTTCTTTCTTTAGAAAAAATGAAGAATCGGGAAGGATATGAAAAACCCAGAAAAATCATGGAATGTATCATTCAAAAAATGCAACAATCTTCTTGGACAAAAAGAGAATATTCCTATCTTCGAGGTCAATTAGTTGGACTAACTCCTTCTCTTTTTACACTTTTATCTCCAACTCTTTTTACTGTCCTTCAAGGAAGTGATGAAGAAATTGAAGAAGATTTAAAACTTTTTAAACAAAATACAAACTTCTATCCAGAGATAGAAAGAGTAAAAAATGGAAACGTTTACGAAGCCAAAGAAAAACCAAAAACAACTGTAGATATTTACTATGTTTTATTTTCTCTTACCAAAAATATTGATGCAACAATTCGTAGAAAAGCACAAACTCTTACAGCAGAAGAAAACCCTTCCATCGTAATGGAAACGATTAAATCTATTATAAATGCTGAAAATCCAGAAGAAAAAGAAGAATTTTTAAGAAACTATCAAGAAACGTATGGATTCTTAAAAAATACTGCTCTTTTCCAAGATTTTTATAACTTATACAAAGAAGAATATTTAAAAATATTATTGCAATATGTTACATCCATTTATCAAAATAGTTTAAAAGAAGAAAGAAGAAAAAAAGACAACTACAATATTTGTAGTATGACATTTACTAAAAATATTCGTAAAAAATATGGAGAACGTTAAAAGGACGTTCTTTTTTATACATTTTTTTGAATACAACGGAAATGTCTTGTTGTAATAATAAAGACATTTAAAATATTTCCAATGATAAGAGCATAAATTCCAAGATTGGTCATCATGAAAATTGCAATTGATAAAGATTTGGCAAGAATTCCATAAAAATTATCAACCATAATATTTTTACTTTTGTTCATTGCTTGTAGGGCAGAGGCAAAGGGAGATTCTACATAGTAAAATAAGAAGAATGGAGCAAGAATTTGTAAGTACCTACTTCCTTTCGTACTACCATAAAAAAGTTTTAATAAAACATCCGGAAACATCATTAACAAAATAGTAAATGGTAAGCCGATTCCTAAAGATAAAAAGCAACCCAATTTTAATTTCTTTTTAAATTTTCGATTTTTCCCTTCTATATAATTTTTCGATAATTGAGGAAGAATGGCTGAAGCGATTGCACCGGTAAAAAAACCTGGAAGAAGTAGAATTGGGAAAACATATCCCGTAATAATAGCATATTCTTGTTGAATACTCTTTAAAGGATGATGGGCAAGAAGGGCAAAAGACGTAATTAAGATTGGTTCTAAAAACATTCCAATATTTCCAATTAATCTAGATCCTGTTGTTGGAATAGAGATTTCTAAAACATCTTTTAAATTTTTACGATTTGGTTTTAAATCTTCTTTTTTTAAAACGACATTTTTAGGTAAAAAGAGAAATAAGACAAAAATCGATAGAGCTTCACTAATTAAATTAACAAGAACTAAAAAACAGACAGCATATAAAATATTGAGTTTTACTAAATAAGGAATCATAAGAACTGTAAAGAAGAGTCTTACGAGTTGTTCAAAAATATGACTAACTACATGAGGAATCATTTTTTCTTTTCCAAAGAAGTAACCCCGAAGTAAATTGGATAAAGAATCAAAAGGTAAAACAAAAGCAATGGCAACAATCGGTAAAAAACAACGTTCATCTTTTAAAAGATAGAAAGCAATAGGATGAGCTACTAAAAAAACAACAACCATGAGAAATAAATTGACCACTAAAGATAGAGGAACAGTCGTAGAAATAAGACGGACATTATTATGCCTTTCTTCACTAACCAGTTTCGAAATAGAGGTTGGAAAACTTAATTGAGAAAGAGTCATAAATAAAGAGAACGTTGGAAAAATTAACATATAAATACTCATTCCTTCGACCCCAATTAATCTCGTTGTAACAACTTTAATAACCATTCCCAAAATTTTAGTAAGAAAGCCCCCGATCATTAAAATAATGGTCGACTGTATAATTTTATCTTTTAGCATAATACCACCTAATAAAGTTTACTGTACAATTTATAAAAATATCCTAAAAATTCTTTACAAACCTTTTAAAATTTGATATCATGTACTGGTCGTTAGGAGGTTCACAATGAAAAAAACAAAAATTATTTGTAGTATAGGTCCTTCCGTTTTTGAATGGGAAAAATTTAAAAAATTAGTTCTTGCAGGTATGAATGTTGCAAGAATCAACTTTTCTCATGCAACGATAGAAGAAAGAGAAACCGTAGTAGCACTCGCAAAACGTGCTCAAACAGAGTTGGGAGCAAATATTGCGATTTTGTACGATACCAAAGGACCAGATCTTCGTACTTGCAATTTTGAAAAAGATCAAATCGAACTCGTAAAAGGAAAAACGATTCGAATCGTCGAAGAAGATGTACTCGGAACAGAAAAACAAATTTCTCTCAATTATAAAGGTGTATTAAAAGACTTAAAAATAGGTAGTAAAGTCCTTCTCGACGATGGATTTTATGAACTCGAAGTAATTTCAGTAGAAGAAGATGGAGTTACTTGTAAAATCTTAAATTCTGGTGTAATTAAAAGTAGAAGAGGCGTTTGTTTTCCAGGAGTTCGTTTAAATGTCGATTATATTTCTAAAAAAGATGAAGAAGATATTGAATATGCCTGCAAACATGATGGAGACTATTTAGCAATTTCTTTTGTGAATCAAAAAGAGGATGTTTTAGCTGTTAAAGAATTATGCAAAAAATACGGAAGAGAAAATATGCCCATTATTTCCAAAATCGAAACGCAGTATGCCATCGATAATTTGGAAAGTATTGTAGAAGTTAGTGACTACATTATGGTAGCAAGAGGAGATCTAGGAATTGAAACTGGTCTTATGAATTTGCCATTATATCAAAAAAAGATTATTGATCTTTGTCATGCTCAAGGAAAAGGAGTCATTATGGCAACACAGATGATGTATAGCATGAAGACCAATATTCGTCCAACCAATGCCGAAGTAAATGATGTTTCGAATGCGATCTTAGCAGGATGCGATGCAATTATGACGAGTGATGAAACAACCGTTGGAAAATATCCTGTTGAAACCGTTCAAATGATGACATCCATTTGTGAAAGTGTAGAAAAGATTACCAAATATAACTTGGAAGACTATAAATTACGTGGAACAGAAATTCATAATGCTATTGCTAAATGTACAGTAGAAGCAACCAAAGAACTACCCATTAAAGCAATTGTTGCATCAACACTAACAGGAAAAACGGCTCTTGATATTGCCTCTTTAAGACCCAATGCCTTTATCGTTGCAACGACTACTTCGGATATGGTTGCAAGAAGTCTCGCTTTAAAATGGGGTGTATATACAAAAGTTGTACCACTTTTTGAAGATACCGATGATATTGTTCGAGAAGGAGTAAAAGCAAGTCAAGAAGTCATGCATTTAGAAAAGAATGATTTGGTTGTAGTAGTTGGAGGATTTCCAAGAGATGCTCATACCAATTTTATGAAAATCGAAAGTATATAGCACAATTTAGTTTGAAACAAAGATGTAAAGAAGTGTCAATGAACTTCTTATAGATTTGAAAAATAAAACATATTGATTTCAGAAAAAAAATGAAAATTAATTTGAC
>CANQHK010000086.1 GCA_947623645.1 uncultured Bacilli bacterium | reverse complement strand
ACAATTAAATTGTATCACAAAACTGCCTTGAAGTCTTACGATTTCAAGGCTTTTATAATTTTAGAAAAAAAGAAAAGGACTGAATGAATTTATTTTATTTCATTACAGCCCCTTTTGTAAGTTTTGTAAGTCTTTTAACATGACTATATTCTTCCGGTCGAATCGGTAAAGAATAACGCATTCTTAGTTCCAAATTATAAGCTTTTTCGGATCTTTCTAAAAACTCTTGATAATTTTCTGAATAAAAAGGCAATTCCTTTAAACCGTCCGAATGGTGGATTGCTACTAAATATTCTTTTAAAGGAACACTCACTTGATTGGTTGCATAATCATAAGAATAACCGTTGATAAATGATTTGTGAAGAAGAGTTGAGAGTTCTTGATAAAGCTTTTTCCAAACAGAATCATGATAAGGATAATTTTCAAAACTTTTCTTTAAAAGTTTAAGAGCATCGACATTGGCAATTTTTTCTTTTGGAACAATCGCATAAAGTTTATTATAGAAGTCAAAAACAAACGTATCGTAAGATTCTTTATAAGATAATTGATGAAAGAACATCCGCGTAAAGATTTTTAAAGAACAAATTTTATGCAACTTTGTCTCTTGTTGAAATCCTTCCCGCAAATACGAAAAATCACTCCATCGAATAAGATCAGCATCGATTCCTTCAAATTTTAATTTATAAGTTTGTTTTACATGTTCCATTTCGTGAAATAGAGCATGGAGAAGAGTCGCTTGAATTTCATAAATAGAAAAATACTTTTCCTGATAAAATTGTAATATTTTATCATAATCAACGCAAAGTTCTTGTTTATTAACACAACAAATTGTATTTCCAGGAAGTGCTTTAAAAACGATGGTTCGAAGAGCATTCGAATCGAGTAGTTTTGAAGTATTCCACATTTCCTTAGTTAAAATTTTTTCAATTAAATCTTTGGATAAGACATGCTCGTCTCTTGTTTCTGCTAAAATCTTTCCTAAAACATCGTTGGAAATCATAACCATCCCTCCTCTCATAAATTGCTTAACATTATATCATATTTTTGCAAAAAAGTAAAGAGAAAATGGAAAAATACGGAATATCCAAAAGATAATTGACGAAATGCTTCGTTTATAGTAAAATCTAACTAAGAGGTGACAAAGAATGAAGGATAAAAAAGAAAAACTAAAAGAAAATGTAAAAA
Organism: uncultured Bacilli bacterium; assembly: GCA_947623645.1. Lineage (GTDB taxonomy): Bacteria > Bacillota_I > Bacilli_A > RF39 > UBA660 > MGBC162581. The sequence continues at coordinate 4,006 of CANQHK010000086.1, read as the reverse complement.
AAGGAAAAGTAGAAGATGCAAAAATAACGACGGATGATCGAAATAAATTAGGATTCCTAATTATTGGTCTAGCTCTTTTAATTCTTATATCTTGTGGAATTTATTGGGCAGTAAAAGGACAAGATACTGGAAAAAATGAAAAAGCCAATAATTCAACAGAATTCAAAGAAGAATATGAAAGCTTAAACTGTAAAGTAGGGGAAGATTGTGATTATTTAGAAGTATCCATTTCTAAAGATAATCCAATTGTATATAGCAACTATGATGAAATTTTTAAATTATTAGAAGAAGGTTCTGGAGTTATTTACTTTGGATTTCCAGAGTGTCCTTGGTGTAGAAATTTAGTTCCAAATATGTTAGAAGCAGCAAAAGATGTAGGAGTTGATAAAATTTATTATTTCAACAACAAAAAAGATCGAGATACTTTAGAATTAAAAGATGGAGAAGTAGTAACCAAAGAAGAAGGAACCAAAGATTATAAAAAATTATTAGAAAAACTAGACAGCGTACTTTCAGAATATGTTTTAGAAGATGAAGATGAAAAAGAAGTAAAAACAGGAGAAAAAAGACTTTATTATCCATCCATCGTTGTTGTAAAAGATGGAAAGATTGTAGATTTCCACGAAGGAACTCTTGATAGTCAAAAAAATCCAAAAATAGAACTAACAGAAGAACAAAAGAAAGAGTTAGTTGAAACCTTATCGAAAAAGATGGAAAAATCCATTGTTTGTGATGAACATTGTTAATAAAAGGCAAGTCCATTTGGACGAGCTTTTTTTATTGGTAGGAATTTCTAAAAATTTCTTTTGGTTTTCCTTGAAAGAAACCTTAATTTTTAGTATAATCATACTAGTGGTAAGGTGATAGTACATGTATTTAAAAGAAATAGAAATGAGTGGTTTTAAAAGTTTCGCCGACAAATTAAATCTTCAACTAGATAACCGTATTACCTGTGTAGTAGGTCCCAATGGAAGTGGAAAAAGCAATGTCGTAGATGCCGTTCGTTGGGTTTTAGGAGAACAATCTGTAAAATCATTGCGTGGAGAAGGAAGCATGAGTGATGTTATCTTCTCTGGAAGCAAATCAAGAAATGCCTCAAGTGTTGCAAGTGTTTCTTTAATTTTTGATAATCAAGATCATTATTTACCTCTTCCTTATACAGAAGTAAACGTCAAAAGAAGAATTTACAAAACCGGTGAAAATGAATACTTTATCAATGGAGAAAAATGTAGATTAAAAGATATAACAGATTTATTTATGGATTCTGGAATTGGAAAAGAAAGTTTTAATATTATTTCTCAAGGAGAAGTCATGCAAATTTTATCCACTTCTCCAACCGATCGAAGAGTTGTCTTTGAAGAAGCAGCATGTGTTTTAAAATATAAAAAAAGAAAAGAAGAAGCTTTAAGAAAATTAGACAGAACTCATCAAAATATGGAACGTGTAGAAGATATTATTGCAGAGTTAAAAAATCAAATATCTCCCCTTGAAGAACAAAGTAAAAAAGCCAAAGAATATTTAGACGCCAAAGAAAAGTTGGAAAAAGTAGAAGTAGGTCTTCTTGCTTATGAAATTACTTCAATCCATGATGAAAGCCTAAAAATGAAAGAGAAAATGGAAAAATTAAAAAAAGATATCTTATCAATTTCCTCTGATTCTGCAACAAAGGGAGCAAAAATTGACAGCAAAAGATTAGAATTATTAAAATTAGAAAATTTATATAAAGAAGAAAATAGTCACCTTTTAGATTTAACCAAAGAAGTAGAACGTCTTCATGGAGAAAAGAAAATTTTACAAGAAAGAAGCAAATACAAAGCAGAAGATGCAAAAGTTCATGATTATATCGTCAATTTAAAAGAAGAAAAATTAACGTTAGAAAATGAAATCTTTGATTTAGAAAAGAGTCTAGAAAACGATCGTTATTTACAAGAAGAAGAAAATAAAAAAGTTCAAGATTTCGAAGAAGAAGTCCATTTTTTAAATAAAAGAAGAGAAGATTCTCTAAGGGAATACAGCGGAAAAAACCGGGAATACTTAGAATTAAAAAACCGAATTCAAGCTTTAGAAAATAATATTGAAAACGGTGGAAGCTTACCAGGAAGTGTGCGGGCCATATTAAACAATCCAAGAATTACAGGAGTTTATGGAACTTTTATGGATTTATTAGAAGTGGATCCAAAATTTGCAAAAGCATTAGAAGTTGCAATTCTTTCTCAAAAATATTCTCTAGTCGTAAAAGATGATGCGGTTATTAAAACAGCAATTGAATATTTAAAACGAGAAAAACTTGGAAGAGCTACCTTCTTTCCAATAGAAAATATGAAACCTAAATATTTGGATTCAGATACGAAAGATTTATTGATGGGAGAAAAAGGGTATATCGATATTTTCAAAAATTTAGTCCGTTTTGCCCCTGCTTATGAGAAAGTTGTAGCAAGTCAACTAGGAAATATTTTAGTAGCAATCGATTTAGATAGTGCCAATAGAATTGCCAAAAAAATTCAACATCGTTATCGAATTGTAACTTTAGATGGAGAAGTTTTAAATGTTGGAGGAAGTGTTAGTGGAGGAAGCTTACAAACTTCGAAAAGTACTCTTTTCCAAAAACAAGAGTTAGAACGTTTAAAAAAGACCAAGGTAGAATGGAAAGAAACACTCTTAGAAATCGATAAAAATATCAAGTCTTTGGAAGAAGAAAGAAGTAAACAAGAAGAAAAACTATATCAAGAAAAACAAATCTTACTAGAAAAAAATGAAGAAATAAAAAATAGAATTATTACACTACAAAACAAAACCAATATGTTAGAAGAAACTAAAAAAGAATTAACTTCTCTAGAACATGTAGTAGATTCTTCCCTTAGCAAAGAAGAAGAAAAATTAATGGACGAATACTCTAAAAAAGTCGATTTAAAAAATGATGCTCTTCATACTTTAGAAAAAATTTCTTTTGAAAAAGATAAATTATCTCAAGAAATCGAAGAAATGGATGCTCAAAATAAAGTAAACAATGCCGATCTTAGAAAATTAGAGCAAGAAAGTAAAGAATTAGAAATTCAAGTTGGAAAGTATGATGTTTTACTCGATCATCACTTGAATGTTTTAAATGAAGATTATTCTTTAACTTATGAGAAAGCTAAAAATAATTATCCACTAGAATTAGAAGTAGAAGAAGCAAAAGAAAAAGTTGGAACGTACAAAGATATTCTAAAAAGAATTGGTATGGTGAATTTGGCAGCAATCGAAGAATATGAAAAAGTATCCGAAAGATATGAATTTTTAACTAGTCAAAGAGAAGATTTAATTCACGCTAAAGAGTCTTTACTAGAAATCATCGAAGAAATGGATGAAATTATGAAAGAAGAATTTCTCAAAACTTTTGAAGAAGTTCGAAAAGAGTTCCAAGGAGTCTTTAAAAAATTATTCAGTGGTGGTACAGCAGATTTACGTCTTACCGATAAATCTGATCTTTTAACAACCGGGGTAGAAATTATTGCATCTCCTCCTGGTAAAAAATTAACATCGATTAACTTACTATCTGGTGGAGAAAAAACATTAACAGCAATTAGCTTACTATTTGCTATATTAAATGTTCGAACGGTTCCATTCTGCCTATTTGATGAAGTAGAAGCAGCACTTGATGATGCCAATGTAGAAAACTTTGGAAAGTATTTAGAAAGTTATCAAGATAAAACTCAATTTTTACTCATTACCCACAAGAAAAAAACAATGGAATATGCCAAAACTCTCTATGGTATAACAATGCAAGAATCGGGTGTATCAAAACTTGTAAGTGTACAGTTTGATAAGATGGAAAAGGTAGAAACATTATAAATTATCTAGAAAATAAGAAAAGATAGAAAGTATTCTTGACAGAAAGAAGGATAAACTGTATACTTTTAAGTAGAGTAAAGGTAGGAGGCAAAGCCATGAAAAATCAAGCCAAAATCACCCGGGGGGGGGCAAGAAATTTAAGTAAAAGAACAAAAGTTCTTCTTTTAATTATTGT
>CANQHK010000085.1 GCA_947623645.1 uncultured Bacilli bacterium | reverse complement strand
CTTACTTCCTGATTAAAAATATTTTTATTTAAAACAACGAAAACTTCTTTTCCTGTTAAAAGAACTTTGGAAATTTCCTCTAGAGTATACGTTTCTTGATAACTTACGGAAAAATCTTTTAATGCAAGAAGATAACCATCAATGTAAGGGATAGATTCCTGAATATTTTGAGGAACAACTAATAACTTCATAAATTTCACCTAAATTCAAGAATATTATAGCACAATTGCGATATTTTGAAAACATTTCCAAAGAAAAAGAGTATTCAATACTCCTATATTTTAATCAAATGTAACATTACCGAGAAGTCCATCTCGAAGTTCTCTTATAATCATTAAACATACCTTGTCGTAGTCTACTTGTCCCCCTTTTAACAAAGCTCCTCTTTTTTTAGCAATTTGCTCAAGTATTTCTTCAAAGTTTTCACTTTGCACTTGAGATATCCCATATCGTTCCTTTAATTTTGTAGGATATTTTTCATAAAGTTTCAAAAGAATGTGCAGAGTAACTTCTGGAATGGGCAAAATTTCTTCTCGAATCGAAGATAAGGAAGCTAAATTTAAAGCGTGTTCTTGATTTTCCAATTTTGGCCAAAGAATACCAGGAGAATCTAATAATTCAATATCTGGGTGAATCCGAATCCAACCTAAATTTTTGGTAACCCCCGGACGATTTCCAACAACAGTTGCCTTTTTTCCTACTAAACGATTAATCAATGTACTTTTTCCAACATTTGGTACTCCGACCACCAAAACTCTAATTCTTCTAGGTTTCATTCCTCTTTCTTTTCTTTTTTCGTTCAGTTCTTTAGAAATATCAAGAGTTTTTTGAATAATTTTTGAAACCCCTTTTCCATGAATTAAATCAACTGGAATAACATACATTCCTTTATCTTCATATTGTTTTAATAAAGTATCCGTTCTATTTTGATCACATAAATCATATTTTGTTACAACCAAAATACGAGGTTTCTCTTGAATTAGAGAATCAATATCAACAATTTTAGAACTAATTGGCATTCTTGCATCAATAACTTCATAGACAACATCAATTAAGTTGATATTTTCTTGAATCTGCCGTTTTGTTTTTGCCATGTGTCCTGGATACCAGTTGATATTTGTCGAATTTTGTCGATTTTCCATTTAAATCACTTCCTTACGAATTAGTTATTAATCCCCTAGTACTATTTTACAAATTTGAGTGTACCTTTCTTTAAAACTTTCTTTTGTTCTTTCACTTAAATCATTATAATCCTTTTCAAAAGTATTTCTCATCCATTCCCTAACATCATTTAAATTAATATTGTATTTATTATAAGCTAAATTAAACAACATTGGAATATTATCGTAATGAGCTAAAATATCTGCATCTGCTGCACACAAATCCTCTAAAGTAATTCCATTTTTACTACTCCTATGATTATAAATACAACTTAATACTCTATTTATTTTATCTACAGGATACAAATATTTAGATAACATTTCTTCAGCAATTATTTTTCCATTCATATGATGATCGCTCTTATCTCCTATTTGACGAATCAAAGCAATATCATGTAACAAAGCTCCTAATCGTACTATTTCTTCATCAGCATTATATTCTTTTGCTAAATCAATAGATTCTTTGTATACATATTTTATATGCTCATTCCAAAAATCATAATTATCTTCTGAATTATTTTTATATTCCTCAATATATTTTCTTACTTCTTTTTCAATTTGATTTACTATATCCACTTTTCCTCCTACATTATTTATATAAATCCTTTAAAACATTAGTCAGATAATCTTCTACAGTTTTATCTTACAATTAAATGAATTCCATTTTATAGTAAATTAAAGATTTATTTTGTAATAATTACTTTTTAAAGTAATCGTCCATTCATCACTTAATTTTATATTCTCTATATCTGTTTTAAATAAATCTCCACCATTTTTTTGAATCGCTTTATTTGATCCCAGGTTTTCTTCATAGCACCCTAATATCACTTCAGACATATTTTTTTCTTTACAAACTTCTAGTGCATATTTAAGTATCTTAGTAGCATATCCTTTTCTTCTTTCACTAGGTCTTACTCCATATCCAATATCCCCATATCTATTTCTAAGTGTATCTGTTAGATCAAATCTTATATTTAGTAAGCCTATTAATCTATCATTATCAAACACTAAATATAAATAATATTTTCCCCATTCATCATCAGCAATTTTAGTATTCCGATTAACTTTTTCGACCCATTCTTTATATTTCATGTTCGTCAAGCCATTACTAGCGCTTATATTTTTTTCATAATTGGAATAATGTTCAATAACATATTCTTTTAATTTTTCATAATCATCTAAAGTAGGTAATCTGTATTCCATTTATAAAATCTCTCCTTTTTTTATCCTTTAATATCATTTCGCTTTATAAAATCATCATATACCCATTCAGGACCATAATCAAAAATATGAACTAATTCTTCAATTAATTCTTTTTTAGTCATATTATTTAAGTATTTAATAGCATTATTATATTCTCTTTCTTCATACTCTTCATATTCTTGTTGTAATCTTTCCTGTTCTTCTTCAAAATTTTTTGCACTATTTGGAACAACACTAAAATAAGTTGCAACAATATGTTTACAAATGATTCGTTTACCATTAGCTAAAGGACAATTACAGGTTGATTTTCTGGGGTGTTCTAAGTTAAGATAAACATTATATTCTTTATTACCAGAAACTACACTTGTATATTCATTATCATTTATTTTTTTAATATTTCTTATTTTGTTTCTTTTATAATAATCCAATCCTCTCCAACAAGAAGACCCACTCGCACTTGAAATTATACCCATAATTTTCACTCCTATTTACTTTCAATAAAATCTGATTTATATAATTGAATTCTATATTTTTTAAATTCAGTTATTGATTTATCACAGGTGCTTTTGTTAGATAATTTTCTAATTTGCTTCTGCCATTTAAAAATACTATTTTTGAAAAAATGACAAAAACATAAAACTTTATTCCCAATTAATGTAACCTTTATCTTCGTAATTTTTACATTTTAAATATATCTTATAGTATACTTTGCAATTATGTTGATGATCAAGTGGATTTTCATAGGAAGAAAGAAGACCTACATACACATCACAATAAGACTCATTATCTATATCTAGCAATTCACTTTTTTGAATATAGCCATTGTTGATTAAAAAGGACGAATTATAGTATGATGTAAAAGATTTTGTTTTTGGAAATTCTTTAGATATTGAACAACCTGGATAAGATGCTCGGATATTCCGCTCAACTGCATTTTTGACATTTTCTTTTATTTCAAGATATCTTTTTTGAATTTTACTTTCTTGATCGTTTTTCCATAAAATAAATCCAAGAATGAAAAGCATAATGATAACTAAAACAATTATTATTTTAAATATATTCTTCTGTTTTTTAGATGAATTAGTGAATATTTTTTTCATTGAAAACCTCCCAAAATTTTTCTTTGAAATCACTCAATTTTTTTACTACAACGCTATAAAATATGATAAAAGATAGTGAGATGCAACTAGAAATAATTTTAAAAAGAATAAAAATTTCAAAAACACCGAAAAATTTCGATGTTTTCTTGCAAATATCTTCTACTAATCTATTTCTTTAAAAGATTTTAAGATTTTCCCTGTTGTTGCTTGTACATAAAAATCGTATTCGTACCCATTATACTTAAATTCTATTTCATAAACTTGTGTACCATATTTATAATCGAGTTCATTATCCAAATCATAAATATTTTCTCGTGTTGCATTTAAACTTTTTAATACAATTTGCAATGCCTCATTACTAGAAATATAGTTGGTACTTTCACTATTATTTCCCTCGCTATTATTTTGATAATGATTATCATTATTATTAGCGTTCTCAAAATTACTATTAGGATTATTATTTTCAAGAAGATGATGATAATTTTCATTTTGCTCTTCCATCAATTCATTTTTTACATACAATAAGCCAACGAAAACGAGTAATAGAACGATAACAATCGATAAAGCAATAATGATTATATGACTTTTCTTCATAAGAATCCCTCACTTCCTACTACTATAAGTATACACTATGCGAGAAAAAAAAGAAAGTCCAAAGATTTCTATTTCGCCTTTCCAAATCTTGAAAATGGAAAAATTGTAAAGATGGCCTTTCCCATAATTTGCTTTTCCTTAATTGGTCCAAAGTAAAAACTATCTAGAGAATCACTTCGATTATCTCCCATTACAAAATATTCATTCTTTTTTAAAGTTACTTCAAAGTCTCCTCGATTATAACGATTATAGGGATCTTTGACTTCTTTTCCATCAATATACAAAACGTTATCTAAGTAAGCAACTTTTTCTCCTGGAAGCCCAATAACTCTTTTAATCAACTTATCTTTATCCCTTTTTACAACGACAATATCAAATCGATTTACATCATGAAAACGATATTCGACTTTATCTAATAACATAATATCTCCATTTAAAAGTGTATTATTCATACTGTTTCCATTTACTCGAATCGTTGTAATAACATAAGTTTTAATAAGCAATATAAGAACTAGAATAATCACATATGGTAAATACTCTTTCCACTTTTTCATACCCTTTTCACCTCTAAAAAAAAATAAGGCCTTGGCCTTATTTATCATTTCTTTCTTTAATTTTGTATTGACCAACTAAACCTCTTAAGAATGTCAATTTAGCACGTCTTACTTTTCCACGTCTTACAACCGTAATGTTTGCAAGTTTAGGGGAATGTACTGGGAAGATTCTTTCTACTCCAACTCCAGAAGACACTTTACGAACTGTAAAAGTTTCACTGATTCCAGACCCTTTTCGAGCAATAACCAATCCCTCGAAAGCTTGAATTCTTTCACGTTTTCCCTCGATAATCTTAACATCTACACGTACTGTATCACCAACACGAAATTCAGGAACATTTGGATTCATTTGTTTAGCGGTGATTTTGTCAATTACATTTGCCATAACGATTTCTCCTTTCTTGTTTAAACAGTAATCATATCCAATTCATTTTTTCGACATCGGATTACTAACGATTAAGATTATAACATAAAGTTTTAAGAAATGCAAATAATTTCTAAAAACTTTATGGCAATCGCATAAAAATATAATGATAAATTGTGATAAAATTATAGATTAAAACTCTTTTTTATTATATTCTTAT
>CANQHK010000084.1 GCA_947623645.1 uncultured Bacilli bacterium | reverse complement strand
GCTTAGAAGCAGTTCGGAAACGTCCCGGAATGTATATTGGTTCAACTGATAAAAGAGGACTTCATCATCTTGTTTGGGAAATTGTTGATAATGCCATTGACGAAGCAATTAATGGATATGGAGATTTGATTAAAATTACAATCCATAAAGATAAAAGTATTTCGGTAGAGGATCATGGAAGAGGGGTTCCAACGGGAATGCATGAAAGTGGAAGAACGACGCCGGAAGTTATTTATACAGTATTACATGCCGGTGGTAAATTTGAAGAAGCTGGATACAAAGTATCGGGTGGACTTCATGGTGTTGGTGGAAGTGTTGTAAATGCTCTATCAAAATGGATGGAAGTAACGATTAAACGAGATAAATATGAATGGTTTATTCGTTTTGAAGATGGAGGAAAAGTTGCGGTTCCTTTAAAAAAGGTAGCACCTACCAATAAAACAGGAACGTGTGTTCATTTTATGCCCGATGATACGATTTTTTCGACGACCAATTTTTCTTTTACTACGATTTGTGAAAGAATGCAGGAATCGGCTTTTCTTTTGAAAGGACTTACCATTGAAGTAATCGATGAAGAAGATGAACGACAAGAAAAATATTGTTATCAAGAAGGTCTTACGGAATTTGTTTCGTTTTTAAATCAAGATAAGCAAGCTCTTCATAATGTTTTGGCATTTGACGCTAGTAAAGATGGAATTGAAGTCGATATTGCGATGCAATATACCGACTCGTATAATGAAAATATTGTATCGTTTGTAAACAATGTTAAAACGGTCGATGGTGGAACGCATGAAGTAGGTTTTAAAACAGCTCTAACGCGGGTTTTTAATGATTATGCCAAAAACAATGGCTACTTTAAGGGAAAAGATAAAACGTTTGAAGGAAGTAATGTTCGAGAAGGATTAACGGCGATTATCAGTTTGAAAATTCCGGAAGCTTTTTTACAGTTTGAGGGGCAGACCAAAGGAAAACTAGGAACTCCCCAAGCGCGTACCATCGTCGATGCAATTACCTATGAAAAACTAGGGTTTTATTTAGAAGAAAACAAAAAGATTGCAACCGATATTATCGAAAAAGCTTTAAAAAGTAAGATGGCAAGTGAAGCAGCAAGAAAAGCACGGGAAGAAGCTCGGAAAGGAAAAAGTAAAAATCCAAAAGAGCGAGCTTTATCGGGAAAGCTTACCCCTGCCCAAAGCAGAAATAAAGAGAAGAACGAACTTTTCTTAGTCGAAGGAGATTCGGCTGGAGGTTCGGCAAAACAAGGAAGAGATCGAAGATTTCAAGCAATTCTTCCTCTTCGTGGAAAAGTTTTAAATACCGAAAAAGCAAAGATGGAAGAAATCGTTAAAAATGAAGAAATCAATACGATGATTTATACCATTGGAGCAGGAGTAGGATCCACTTTTTCAATTGAAGACTGCGAATACGATAAAGTCATCATCATGACCGATGCCGATGATGACGGAGCACATATTCAGTGCTTGCTTTTAACCTTTTTCTACCGGTATATGAAACCTTTAATTGAAGCTGGGAAACTCTATATTGCGCTTCCTCCATTATTTCTATTAAAAAATGGAAAAGAAGAAATCTATTGCTATACCAAAGAAGAAATGGTTGAAAAGACCAAAGGAAAAAATTACAGTGTTCAAAGATATAAAGGACTTGGAGAAATGAATGCGGAACAGTTAGCAGAAACGACCATGAATCCAGGAACGAGAACCCTCATCCAAGTAAAAATCGAGGATGGATATCTTGCCGAAAAACGAGTTAGTGTTCTCATGGGGGACAATGTTGAACCAAGAAAAGAATGGATTGAAGAAAACGTTGAATTTTCTTTAGAAGATGATTATCAAATATAAAAGAGGTGCTTGTTATGGCCTTATCGACAAAGGATATATATAATGTTTTAAAAGAATTTAATGAATATGGAGCAACGATTTATTATCTGCTTGAAAATAAAAAGATGAAACTCGATGATATTAGCGATATTTTACTGAAAGACTCGATTGAAAAAATTAATCTTGTTTTTCCCAAATTAATCAGTAAAATTACGTTAGAAGATATCGATGAAGGAACAACAGCTTGTAAATCAACATTCACGAAACTTTCTTGCCTAGACCGAATTATTGAACAAGATGATGGAAAACATCAACATTTAAAAGAAATTCGGGATATTGTAAACTTGGATAAAAAAATCTCCAAAATGATTAAAGAAAAAACGTATGAAACAGCACTCAATCTTCACTATACCGAAAAGATTTTAAAAGAAATTGAAAAACGAGAAGCGAAAGGTTATTTTTCTAGAAGAGAAATGTTAAAATTGTATGATGCAGCACTCGATTTATTGCAAAAAGAAAATGATAAGAAGATTAGTAGTAATATAGATAATTATTATATTTCGATGATTACCAGTTAGGGGGATCTTTATGAAAAAAAATACAACCGAAAAAATCATAGAAAAAATTGAAGAATATACCCTAGAAGAGATTATGGGAGAAAGATTTGGACAGTATTCCAAATACATTATTCAAGACCGAGCCATTCCCGATGTAAGAGATGGTTTAAAACCCGTTCAAAGAAGAATTTTATATTCGATGTATCGGGAAAAACATACCTATGATAAACCGTATGTAAAAAGTGCTCGTTGTGTTGGAGATATCATGGGTAAGTATCATCCTCATGGAGATTCTTCGATTTATGAAGCAATGGTAAGAATGAGCCAATGGTGGAAACAGAATACAACCTATATCGATATGCATGGAAATAATGGTTCGATGGATGGAGATTCTCCTGCTGCAATGCGTTATACCGAAGCAAGACTTTCCAAAATTAGTCATGAACTTTTAAAAGACATCGATAAAGATACCATCACGTGGGCACCGAACTTTGATGATACTTTGTTAGAACCAACCGTTCTACCAGCAAGATTTCCCAACCTTTTAGTCAATGGTACAACCGGTATTTCAGCTGGATACGCGACGAACATTCCTCCGCATAATTTAGGAGAAGTAATCGATGCCACAATTAAACGAATCGATTCTCCAAACTGTACCTTAGATACGATTATGAATATTATCAAAGGACCCGATTTTCCAACTGGAGGAATCGCTCTAGGACTTTCTTCCATTCGAGCAGCTTTTGAAAAAGGAAGAGGAAAAGTTGTTGTACGGGCTCGAACTTCTTTTGAAGAAGTTAAAGGAAAACTTGCTCTAATCGTAACGGAAATTCCTTTTGAAGTTAACAAAGCCCAATTGGTAAGAAAAATCGATGAAATTCGAATTGATAAAAAAATCGATGGAATTGTTGAAGTTCGAGATGAATCGGATAAAGATGGTCTTCGAATTGCAATTGATTTAAAAAAAGATGCCAACCGGGATCTTATATTAAACTATCTCTTAAAAAATACGGATTTACAAATTTCTTATAGTTACAATATGGTTGCAATTGATAAAAAACGTCCTCGCTTACTAGGCGTTCTCGATATGTTGGACGCCTACGTCACCCATCAAAGAGAAGTGATTACCAAACGGACTCGTTTTGATTTGGAACACGCCAAAGCACGTCTTCATATTGTCGAGGGATTAATTTATTGTTTATCGATTTTAGATGAAGTTATTCGCGTTATTCGAGCAAGTAAAAATAAAGCTGATGCGAAAGTAAACTTAGTAAAAGAATTTAACTTTTCCGAAGATCAAGCCGAAGCAATCCTCGTCTTACAACTTTATCGCTTAACCAACATGGACGTTACGCAGTTAGAAGAAGAACTTGCGAATTTAAAAAAGATTGTCCAAGGTTTGGAAGCAATTTTACAGGATGAAAATATGTTAAAGAATGTTATGAAAGAAGAACTTAGAAAAGTTAAAAAAGAGTTTGCAACACCAAGAAAAACAACGATTGAAGAAGAAGTTTCAGAATTAAAAATTGAATTATCGGAAATGATTCCAAAAGAAGAAGTGGTTGTATTCATTACCAAAGATGGTTATATCAAGAGAAGCAGCATGAGAAGTTTTGCATCTACAAATGAAGATGCTACGATGAAAGAGGGAGATTATGCTCTTGGTATTTTTGAAATGAATACCATCGATACCCTTTTAGTCTTTACTTCGAAAGGAAATTATTTGTATATTCCAGTTCATACGATTTTTGATATGAAATGGAAAGATTTAGGAAAACATATTAGCAATTTAATTAAGTTAGAAGAAAACGAAGAAGTCATCAGTGCTCTTCCTGTTTATGATTTTTCTGAAAAACGGGAAGTGATGATGGTTAGTAGAGATGGTATGATTAAAAGAACTCTTCTATCCGATTTTAAAGTTCAACGTTATTCCAAAGCTCTTACTTGTATGAAATTAAAAGGAAATGATCAATTAGTCGATGCTTTCTATGCCGATAAAAGAGAAGTTTTCTTAGCAACGAGAGGTGGTTATGGTCTTTGGTTTGATAAGATGGATGTTCCTGTTGTAGGTGCTAAAACAAGTGGTGTTAAAGCCATGAATTTAAAGGGAGACGTGATTGTTAGTGCAAGTAACTTTACAATCGATGACGAATATATTACTGTTGTTTTAGATAAAGGTACCGCCAAAAGAGTAAGAATTAGTGATTTTGATAAACAGACACGTGCAAGAAGAGGTTTGATGCTTGTAAAAGAAGTAAAAACCAATCCATATCACGTTGTAAAAGCTCTTATTTTAAATCATAAAGAACATTTTGGAATTAAGAATGATGATATTTCGATCTTGAAACCAACGGATCTTCCAATTATGGATCGTTATTCAACCGGAAGTGCAATTTCCAAAAAAGAAATTGTTGATGCTTTCCGTCTTCAAACATTTACGAAAAAAGAAGAAATCAAAAAAGAGGAGTCCGAAGAAATTGAAATTTTAGAAGAGGAAGAAAAACCGAAAGTTTCCTTAAAAGAAATTGATGAAAGACTCATGACAATCGATGATTTTAAAAAAATAGAACGGATTCCGTTCTTTTTCTTTTTCAAAAAATACTCTTTAAAAAATATTGACAAGCTAATTTTAAAAGATTACACTAAAGCAAAATAGGAAAAGAGGTGTAAATAAAAAAGAAGGTGAGTGATGCCGTTGAAATTATGCGACTTTATGTTGGTAAAAAATAAAAAATAATGATTGATTTTAGATCTACCTATTTGCTGGGTAGATTTTTTTGGTATAAAATCGCTAACTTTGAAATTTTTTGATGACATTTGTATTTTTTTTACGAATAATAA
>CANQHK010000083.1 GCA_947623645.1 uncultured Bacilli bacterium | reverse complement strand
TATAATATAGGTGATGAAGAAAATGCTAATAAGTGGACTTTAGATACATTTGATTTTAATAAATTATTAAATGACGATTCAATTACTATTAAAACTTCTATGTATGCTGGTGGTTTCGGTGGTGGAACACCTTGGGGAGCGCCTATGCTATTACATTTTTATAAAAATGGTGTATTATATGAAACGAAATCAATTTGGAATTTAGGTGCTTATGGAACAACATTAGAAAATGGAACACCAGTTAATATGGCAAGATTAGAAACTGATGACGAAACTTACAAAGCATTAGCAAAAGAATTAAGTAATCGTGGACTTAACAATATTATAGGTTGCTATGAGTTAGAGGCTTTTGGAACGACTACTAATAATATGAAAGTTACATTTAGTGTTGGAAATAATTATAACGGCAAAGAAGTACAAATATTACATAGAAAAAAAGACGATACTTATGAGATTTTTAAAACAACAGTAGCAGACGGAAAAGCAGAAATAACAGTTAGTGAGTTTTCTCCATTTATGATCGCTTTAAGTGATAATGATAATATCGCTTCTACTGCTGAAAATGTGAATAAAGCACCTAATAATGCTCAAACTTCTTCAATAGATATTGTACTATATTCTACATTAGCTCTTGGATCTTTAGCAGGAATTACTTATATTTTAATTAGTAAGAAGAAAAAGGAAATAGCCTAACCGCTATTTTCTTTCCGTTTAAGGCTATGAAAAAAAGAAAATTGAAAATCAAAAATATTTTACTAATTGTACTTATAGTAGTGTTCCTATTTTCCACTACTAAAATTGTGTTATTCCTGTTAGATTCACGTAACAATAAAAAGGAAACACAAGAATTGATACAAGATGTTATCAATATAGAAATTGAAGAAGAAAAAGAAGTTTTTAAAATTGATTTTGACAAACTACTATCTATCAATAGTGATACCATTGGTTGGATACGATTTAATCAAGATAAAGTAAACAATCCTGTTGTGCATACAATAGATAATGCATACTATCTTAAACATTCCTTTGAGAAAAAAAGTAATCAAGCAGGAACAATATTTATGGATTATCGAAATGCATCTTTTAATGATAGAAATGTTGTATTATTTGGGCATGCCTTGTTAGACGACACTATGTTTGGATCATTACAAGATATATTTAAAAATGACTTTTTTGATAACAAAGAAAATAATTATATTCAAATATACAATAAAGATAATGAGCTTTTAACATATCAAATATTTAGTTACTATATTATTGAAAAAGAAGAATATTATATAACAACTTCATTTAAAAACGATAGTGATTTCAATAAATTTATTGATACTATTACAAGAAGAAGTTACAAGAAGTTTGATGTAGAAGTATCTATAAATGATAATATACTTACTCTTTCTACTTGTTCAGGTACAAGTGGAACATCTAAAAGAAAAGTCGTGCACGCAAAAAGAGTTGAAAATTTACAATGATCTATAAAATAATTTAAAACGAAAAGTAGTATTTATAAAGTTTCAAAAGAAAAAACCAGAAAAAAATAAAAAAATTAGCACTTTATTATTGACAGTGCTAAAAAAACGTGCTACAATGAAGATGTAAAAAGAAAAAGAACTTTTTACATGTATCATTCTAGATGTTTTGGGCAACTTATAAGTGTAACATAAAATAAAGAAGGGAAGCGAATATTATGATGTTACCAAAAAGAAATGATTTTGATTTATTAGATGACTTTTTAAGTGATGCATTTTTTCAAAGAGGAGAAAGTAAAGTGATGAAGACAGACATCAAAGAGCATCCAAAACATTATGAACTTACAATGGATTTACCAGGATATCAAAAAGAAGATATTAAAATTGGAGTAGAAGATGGTTATTTAGTAATCCATGCTACAACAGATTCTAAGAAAGAAGAAAAAGAAGCAGGAAAATACGTTCGTAAAGAAAGATATTATGGAGAATGTTCAAGAAGTTTCTATGTTGGAGAAAATATTGAAACAGAAGATATTCATGCTCATTTTAAAAACGGAACTTTACAAATTGACATTCCAAAAAAAGAGGAACCAAAAGAATTACCAGAAAAGAAATATGTATCCATTGAGGATTAAAAAGTTTACAAAAAGACAATCAAATTTGTCTTTTTTTGTGTTTTTAGAAGGCTTTTGTGGTATAATAAAAATATCTAAAAAAAGAATAGGAGAGATACTATGAAATGTGTAGCATTAAAAGGAAAAAGGGAATTTGAAATAAAAGAAATGGAGGAACCTGTTAGTAATAACGGAGAAGTCATTATTAAAGTTACAAGATGTGGAATTTGTGGGTCAGACTTACATTACTTTGAGTCCGGAGAACCAAAGGGTCTTGTTATGGGACATGAATATTGTGGAATTGTCGAAAATCCGGGTTCAAGAGAAGATTTGAAAGTAGGAGATCGTGTAACAGCACTTCCTATTTCTCCATGTGGACATTGTTCAGCATGCCTCAAAGGAAATCCTCAATATTGTTTAGAAACATGGACACATGCTACGGGGCTTTCTCTAGATTATCCAGGAGCTCTTGCACCAAAAATGAAAATTCGTCCCGATATGGTTATCAAAGTACCAGATAATATTAGCGATGATGAAGTTGCTATGGTCGAACCAACAGCTGTCGGACTTCATGCCATTCATTTAGCAGATATTAAAGTGGGGGATAAAGTATTAGTCATTGGTGGAGGAATTATCGGACTTGTTTGCGCTATGTTTGCAAAAAAAGAAGGAGCAAGTCTCGTTGTTGTTTCAGAAACCAATGAAGAAAGAGGAAAGAAGGCAGTAAGTTTAGGAGTTGCAGATAGTTGGGTGGATGCCAAAGATGAAAATGCTATGAAAGAAATGATGGCAAAAGTCGGAGAAGGATTTGATATTACGATTGACGCTTGTGGAAATTCTCCAGCCGTATCAAGTGCTCTTACCATGGCTCGTGTTGGTGGAGAAGTCGTTTTAGTAGGAGTTTCTCTAACGCCAATTACAATTCCAACAGTAATCGGAGTTATGCATGAATTAACGATCAAAGGAGCAATTGCCTATACTAAAGAAGAATTTAAAACTTGCATAGATTTAATTGCCAATAAACAAATTGATGTTAAAAAATTCTTATCTGAAATAGTAACGCTCGATGATGTTCAAGCTTCCTATGAAAAACTTACATCAGGAACAAGTGATGTCATCAAAATTTTAGTAGATGTTCAAAAATAAAAAAGGAAGCAGTAAAGCAAAATGATTCTTATGGTAAGTGGAAGATGCGATATTGTAGCATTTTCTAGTAAGTGGTTTATGAACCGATTAAAAGAGGGTTTCTTCGATGTAAGAAATCCTTTTTATAAAAAACAAGTAAGTCGAATTATGGTAGATGACGTCGACGCAATTTTGTTTTGTACCAAAAATCCCATTCCCATTCTTCCATATTTAAAAGAAATTCAAAAACCCATTCTTTTTCATGTAACAATTACCCCATACAAAAAAGATATTGAACCCAATGTTTTTGATAAAACCAAAATTATCGAAGCAACCAAAGAAATTAGCAAGATTCTAGGAAAAGAAAATGTCTATGTTCGTTATGATCCAATTCTAATAAACGATACATACACGCTTTCCTACCACATCAAAGCTTTCGAAAAACTTTGTCGTTTACTCGATAATCAAGTGGCAGGAATCATCATCTCTTTTCTTGACGACTATAAAAATGTAAGAAAAAATCACTCCATTTTAAAATCCAAGGAATTAACCGAAGAGGATTATCAAGAAATTGGAAAAAACTTTGCAGCAAGCGCCAAAAAACATCATTTGACCGTTCAAACTTGTGCCGAAGAAAGAAATTTAGTAGAGTACGGTTTCTTAAAAAGAGATTGTATCGACCGCAATTTAGCTTTTCGTCTAACCGGAAAAACCAAATTTAAAAAGTGGACGGCCAGAAAAGGAAAATGTGATTGTGTAGAAGTAGTAGATATAGGAGTTTACAACTCTTGTAAACATTTTTGTAAATATTGTTATGCTAACTACATGGAAGAAGAAGTTATCAAAAATTCGAAAGAGCAGGATCCAAATTCTTCTCTTCTCGTTGGACATCTTCAAAAAGAAGATAAAATCATTCCTCGAACAAATTAAAAAGAGTATTTAAAATTTTTAGAACATATGCTATAATGATAATACTTTAAAACTTGGAGTTGAAAATATGAATGAAAGATATCAAAAAATAAAGAAAGCAAGTCTTTTAGGAATTGCTCTCAATCTTTTTTTATGCGTGATCAAAGGGATCATTGGATTTATCACCCAAAGTCAAGCCATGATTGCCGATGCCTTTAATTCAGCAAGTGATGTTTTATCTTCTGGAATGACGTATATTGGAAATAAAATTGCAAGTATTCCATCTGATGAAGACCATAACTTAGGGCATGGGAAAGCAGAATACATATATTCCATGTTAATTAGTGTTGCCATGATGCTTCTTGCAAGTAAGTCTTTCTTGGATTCTCTTCTTTCTTTAATCCAAGGCAAAACATTTACCTTTTCCATCTGGTTAGTAGTAGTTTGTCTTACGACCATTCTTTTAAAATTTTTACTTTATTTATATACCCATCATATTTCAAAAAAGTGGAATAGTATTTTACTATCAGCAAATTCTAAGGATCATTTAAATGACTGTGCTATTACTTTTACCAACTTGTTGTCCACCATTTTTTCTCTTTTTCATATCTTTTTTATCGATGGTTTAGTAGGAATTCTTATCTCTATTTGGATTTTTGCAACAGCAATCGAGATTTTTAAAGAAAGTTATGATGTTTTAATGGATAAATCCATTTGTGATGAAACCAAAAACAAAGTTTATGAAATTATTGCTCGTCACTCGGAAATTCTAAAAGTTATTCATTTTAATTCCACCCCCGTTGGTTACCGCTATCAAATATCTTTTACAATCTATGTAGATGGAAATTTAACAACTTTTGAAAGTCATGAAATAGCAAACTCCTTGGAGGATGAAATTGAAGAAGAACTGGAAGAAATTTATTTAACCGTTATTCACGTAAATCCTATACAAGTTTCAAAAAAGAAACAATCAAGGAAAAAGAAATCCACCCAATAAATACGAAATTTTTATAGGAGTTTTTGAAAAATATCTTGAATTTAAGACCTTGTCAAAAATAAATTTTTATGGTATTATGTATTTAGCAAGGAAACTTGCGTAAAATAAAAAAGAGGAACATTTAAGTTGTGGTGAATGTCGCCTCTCGAAAAACTGAGTTTTAACACTCAATTAGTGTAGGACACTCTATCAGAGCTGAAGA
>CANQHK010000082.1 GCA_947623645.1 uncultured Bacilli bacterium | reverse complement strand
GTCACCAGTGGTGTCGCAATCTCATCATCTTTATATGTACTATAAAATTGAATCATTCTTTCTATATTTCTTTTAGTGAATCCTTTAATAGCAGGATAATTATTTCTCATAAAGTCTGCTGCTTTGGTTGTGATTTTATCTCCATATCCACTTTTTTCCTTTAGTTCATATAAAAATTTACCAACCCCTAAATAAAGCAAAATCATTTCTTCATTTACTTTTCTATAAGCATTATTTTTTCTCTTTTCTATCATTTCAATTATTTGATTAAAATTAATATCTAGCATAAATAGATCCTCCTAGCTATTTAATGACTATACTTAACTGTCTTAAATGATGTCTATAATCATTTTCTTCATATCTTTGGGTTTCGAATACTGGATAAAGAGGGAAAAAGCATAGATTGCATTTTTGACTTCTACTCCAAAATAATAAGAACGATTCATTTCTATCGCAATGTGAACATCATTTTGAGTATGAACAATAACATCCGCACTCCTTCCTTTTTGCATCTTTTTTAGTTTGGGTAATTCTCCTCCCTCATACCGAGCTCCTTGCAAATCTTGTAAAGGTACCTTTGTTGCTTCATGGATGATGGCGCTCATAATATTCCTTGTTTCATAACCTTGTATGAGAGACTTAAAAGTAGTATCTTCCATCACTACCCGTGGTAGATATTCAAAATCAATTTCTTCGAGTATTTCATCGATTTCATTCATTCTGTAATTTTCACCTCCTACTATTATTATTCGTAAAAACTTTTGAAATGTTTTCCTAAAATTTTTAAAGTTCGCGAATTTCAAACTTTTTCCTGTCAAGAGGTGTTAAAATATGTAAAAAAATGTCAAAGAAAAAAGAGGGTCTGCGATTTACTTCATCACCTCTTAAAATTTTTCTATTCAAAAATATGTTGATTTTGAATCATTTCATCCATTTTTTTTATAAAAGAATACGAATTACTATGTTTCGCATGTCCTTTATAAGAAGAATAACTCAAAAGACATTTTTGACGATAAAAACGGTTTTCTTTTTTTAATTTTTTCCATAATCGAATACTCTTTTTAAATTTCTTTTTAAATCGTTTTCGAAGTAAAATATGAGTTTCATAAATACGATAGCCACAAAAATCAATTCCAAGTTTATTCGGAAAATATTTGCTTTTGGAATTCAACTGTAAATTTAAATTTTCGTGAAGAAATTTTTTTATTTTTTCTAATAATTCCTTTGCCTCTTCTTTGGTTCTTAAAAAAAGAATAAAATCATCCATATAGCGAACATATTTTTTTACACGAAGTTCTTCCTTTACAAAATGATCAAACTTATCCAAATATATATTGGCAAAATATTGACTCGTAAAATTACCAATGGGAATTCCTATAACATTACCATCATCTAAAATGATTTTACTAAATTCTAATATTTTTTTATCTTGAATTCGATCCTTTAAAATAGAAAATAAAATTTCTTTGTCAATACTATAAAAATACTTTTTAATATCACATTTTAAAATATAATAAGTGGAATACTTCTTTTTCATTTTTCGCATATATTCCTGTACTTTTTCTACCGCTTTATGTGTCCCTCGTCCATCTAGGCAAGCAAAAGTTGTCGGAATAAATCGCTTAAAAAAATACGGTTTTATAAATTCCTCTACATACCATTGATGAACAACTCGATCCCGATAAGGTAACGATTTAATAACTCTTTCTTTCGGTTCATAAACTGTAAATTCTCGATAATTTCCAAATTTATAGGTACCATTTTTTATATCATCCATAATTCGAATCAAATTACTCTCTAAGTCCATTTCAAATAAAATAATTTCTTTTTTTGTCTTTTTTCCAATGGATGCTCTTTGATGAGCGTCTAATAACTTTTGAAAAGTCAAATTTTGATAAAAACAATTCTTTATTGTTTTAGACATAAATTTACCCATCCTCCAAGAGAAATACAGACACTGTTTATTTTCCTACTCCAAGCTTCATAATTTTTAACGTTGATATATTTCTTTCTATAAGAAATCCGAGCAAACATTTTTAACATTTTTAAAGTGACATCGAGATTGCTCAAATAAGCTAATTTTTCTTTTTTATCAAAACTTTTATAAGCAAGTAAAATATATTTGATTCCTTCATACAAATTGGTTTTAATACTTGCAACTAATCCATTTTTTGTACTTTTGGGATACTTCTCCGTAATCATTTCTATATAATTAATAAGTTCTAAATAGGTTTTATAGATTTTTAGATCTTCAACTTCTTTTTTCATTTTCGGCAATCTCCTTTATTCTTACTAAATGTTCAAATGCTTCGATTGGCGATATTTTGTTTATATCTAAACTTTCTATATAACGATACAAAGAATTGGTATCTTTCAAAGTAAAATCTTGGATAATTTCAATTTCTAAGTGATGATTTTGAAAAACTCTTAGATAATCGTCCAAAACATTTTCTGGAAAACCACACTTTTGGCATTCTTTTGAAAAATTCGTCTTTTTTAAAACGACATATTGATTAATTCTTTCACAATCATCAGCTAAAAAAATATAAAATTTACCCGATTTAAACAAATACATTTTTTCTGAATTTTGTTTTTTTAATTCCACATATTTATTAAATATTTTGCTCATTTACTACACCCTACTCATATATTTTTTTCATTTTATATAAAATTAATTTATATGAAATGAAAAACACTACATAAGTACCCTTAAAAGAGGGAACTGCCAAAAATTAGAGCAATTCATTTTGGGCAGTTACTTAGAGATTAAGATTTTCGCCATTTTACTACTTACCACAATCTCCCTTGTTTAATTTTTTATCTATTTCTAGAAAGGTCATAAGTTTCTAAAATAAGCATCATAATGAAGTCCGTAAACAAATTGCAAAGAATATCATAGATATTTTTTATTGCATTAATTATGATGAAGATAAATTCTTTTATATTTTAGTCTGCGAGCACGAGGCGGGAACCAATGTTCGCGTTGACACCACCTGTGTTCCTATTGAAGTTGAACTGGCCTGCCAAAACTCCATTGTTGAAATTCCCGCCTCGATTGACCCAGGGGTTCGCAGCCTCAACAAAGTTCGAATTGTCGGCAAAAGTAAAAAACAAAAAATAAGAATGAGTTAATTTTTGCAACCTATGACCTACATTTATATTTTCCGTATCCGCTAAATGTATGAAATTTAGGAATACTATAAATGCCATTCATTTGGAGTCCCGCCCGCCAAGAAAAAGAAGGGCGGGCGGGACATATCAAGAAAAAAAGTTATCGAGATTAATTTGTTTTCAACAAATCAACTCTCTTGTGCGAGCACGAGGCGGGAACCAATGTACGCGTAGACACCACCTGTGTACCTAGAGAAGTAGAACTGGCCTGCCAAAACTCCATAGCTGAAAGGCCCGCCTCGATGGACCCAGGGGTAAGCAGCCTCAACAAAGTACGAAGCGTCGGCAAACCAGGCATTATGGTTTCTCTTATTTCCGTCAATGTCATAGTAATAATAAAATGGTCCCATCTCCCCTGTTGCATCTCCAAGAATACGATAATTATAACTTCTCCAACTACTACTTTTTGAATATATATCAAAATATTTTGCATAAGTTGTTAAATCAGAAGAGGTAATTCCTGAAGTTATATTTTGAGAGTTTTTATCAGCATATCCTTCCATATAAGATGCCATATATTCGTGAGTTCCCCCTGCCATATCATATATTCCTGTGATATTTCCCGTTGTACTTGCTAAATAGCCAATAGGTGTATTATATGGTTGGGTCATATCTAAAGTATTTCCATATTTTCCTTGATAACTACTTTGATCAAGATTTGGTGCAGAAGAATAACCTGTTTTATATTCACTGTTATTGTTAATTCTTATCTCATTTCCAATTCCGTATCCGGATTGAGCAAGATAGGCGACAGCTCCCCACTCTGTATTTTTCATCATATGACTTCCTAAATCTCTTTTATAATTTAAGGCTGTATTAAAAATGTTCCCTACGGTTATATTTCTCCATGAATAGACATTCGGCTTTACAATAACGTTTGCTTCCGATTTTTTGTTTTGTTGTGCTCCAGCTATAGTCCATCCACTTGTTGTAGTAATAGGACTATTCGTGTCTGTACTTTGATTATATCCTGTTTCAAACTTTCCTACCCAAAAACCATCAACATTTAAACTTACAAATGCTGGATGTGTCATATAATTTCCTACTTTGCAATTTGTTCCTCCACCTGAAGTATTATCTGGTGCACATTCTCCTTCTTTATTTTGAGTTACTTTTTCTTTTGTTTCAAATTGGATGTCTATAAGTTTTGCTGAACCTAATATATTGTGTGTAGCATCATCCGTATCATCTTTTTTATCTACGAGTGTTTCTACTGCTGTTGAATAAGATTCTAAATTAAAGAGTTTATAACGGTATCTTGGAATCCATACGAAATAGCTTTGGATATCTTTTTCTTCAATTATATCTCCAACTTGATACGTTTTACTTGGTTTGTTTACTAGAATTACAGCATTCGCCCATTCTTTTCCAGCGTAACTATACCATTCAGAATAAAGACTTGCATAATGTACGGTTCCATTTCGACTTAAAGTTATAGGAATCATACCTTCCCCTAAAACTGGATCAGTTCCATTTAAAACACTATCTTTATAAACATCACTTGCTTTTTCTGTTATCCTTGTAAATCCATTTTCTACATCTACATCGTTATTTACAAGACCTCCTCGAAGACTAATTTCTAGACGTACTGCGTTATTATTTTGATTATGGATTGCTAAATAAATTTGTTTCGTTTCATTGGGTTTGATTGTATCAGTAGAAGGACTTGTTACAAGTTTATCACTACTTTCAATATAACCTACTTTTACATTAGCTGTTGTTTTGTAAACAAAAGCATATTTGCTATCAATTTCATTGGTGCTTGAAAGTTCTATATGAACCACTTTATATCCACCTGCATCAACATAAATGCCCTTCTCGATATCTTCATCTAAAATAAAGCTATAATTTAAATTTCCAACTACAACACTTATTTTTTTTGCTTCAATATCATTTTCAAAAAGAGCGTAGGAACGTTTTAAAACAAAAATGGAAAATATACTAACAATCCCCAAAACTAAACATAATATTTTTAAATTTCTCGCTTTCACTATCTTACATCTCCCTACTTTACATCAAGTATACCATACTACCCCCCCCCATGTCAATAGACAAATATACGTTTTTTGTGAGATTTTTTATAGATTTGCAAAATAATTTGACGTACTATTTGTAAAATAAAAAAACCAAAAAATTTGTAAAATAATTTATCCAAA
>CANQHK010000081.1 GCA_947623645.1 uncultured Bacilli bacterium | reverse complement strand
TGTATATTATTATAACACAATATACAATAAAAAGCAACAAAAAAAGATAAAATTTTTATTTAAATCTATCTTTTTTTACTTAATATTGTTATTTTCTATTTTTTTAGCTGTGAATAGTAACAAGATTTTTTTTTACTCTCTATTTTTTTTGAAAATTTTATTGTTTCTTAAAAAATAATAATAATCCTAATCTTGTTTAAGATAACTTTTTTCTTTATATTTATCTAACTTATTTTGACTAATAGGATACAATGTTGCTAAAAAACAATAATCCTTTCTTACATTTAATTTTACAACATAACAAACAACCTCATTAATTTTACCAAAATATAAGATAGTCTGTCTATTTTTATCATAAAAGGTAAATTCTGGTTTTTTCAAAACATCTGGAATCTTTTTTAATATAGTCATATAATTATCTACATTTTTAAAATCCTTTATATGTTTAGCAATATGAACATAAAAATCTAAAGATTGCATAATTGGCCGATTTACATATTCATGCAAATGATGCCTTTCTGCTACTTTTTCAGTTATCATTCCTACTTGTTTTGAATCTCTTTTATACATAACCAATTCTCCAAATACCTTTCTAACTAATAAAGCCTGCGATTTATCGCAGGCAAAGAGCATTAGTAGTCTCCCAGTCTTACATGTATTCTTTCAATCTAAGGAAACCTTAGACCTACTCAGACTTATCCAAGATAAGCGTAGCGAAAGAAGAAAATTTTCGCCCTTAATGCTCCACTTATAATTATATAATGCGATAATGAATATTTTTGTCGATAAAATGAATACCGCACTATTAATTATTAAATTGAAATAGATTACATCTAATTCAATATGGGACATATTATATCATTTTTTCTATAAAAAGTCAATATATATGTCACATAATTGTAATTTATCACATTTTGAAATCATTTGTCAATAGAAATTTATTTTTCATTATAGACTTCTTGAATCCTAGCAATTGCCTTTTGAACACTATCCATATCGGGTTCCATAACATATAATTTTCTTCCCGTTCCCATACTATAAGTATAATCCATACTATTAAATCCACTAACAGCAATACTTTCTACATTCCAATCAGGCATAGCATCCAGCTGATAACGAATAAAGGCAAGAATAGAATCCATCGACATATCAGTTTGAAAAGAGCCATCCAAAGAATTCAATATATCATTATACTTTTGAATTAAAACGCTCGATGTACTAACTTTATTAATAATGGCCGTAATAACCTGTTGTTGATTAGCACCACGATGATGATCTCCAGTAAGATAAGCATACCGTTCTCTAGAATAAGCAAGAGCCTGTGCTCCATTAAAATGATTCCATCCCTTTTCAACATGAACTTTATTATTCGTATGACAAGTAAAAGAAGCATCCGAATTAATATCTACTCCCCCAATAACATCGACAACACGAATCAAAGTATCAAAATTTACTCGTAAATAATATTGAATATCAATTCCATAAAATTTTTCTAATGTATCAATACTTTTTTGAATTCCATAAATTCCCGCATGCGTAAGTTTATCTTTAAGTCCTGTCGTTCCAGCAAGTTGCACATAATAATCTCTTGGGGTATTAACAAGCAGAATATGATGTGTTTTAGGATTTACAACAGCAAGTTGATTCACATCACTTCTCCCCCGAACAGAATCAACTTTCCCATATTGATCAATTCCACTAATATAAAGAATAAAAGATTCTTCAGAAACAGAAACATCATTTTCTTTTTTATTCTCTTCAATCATTGTTTTTACTTCAAAGGTATAAACAACTTTCGTAGATTCCTCAAAATTTTCTACTTCTTCTTGAAACATTGCATAATAACTATCTTCCAAACAAATAGCATCCACTTTTTTGTTCATCAAATCATCTGGTAATACCCCAAAATCATATTGAAGTTGTTCTTGATAAGAGATTTCTTTTTCTAAGATTTTTTCAATTTTTTCTTTATAATCATCATCAACATAAGAAATCGTTTTCCCTTCTAACGATTTTATATTGTTATACTCTTCTCCCTTTAGTACAACCACCGAATAATGTAAAACTCCATAATCTTTTACTTGCGTATTCGAAAGAAAATGAAAAGTACCTTGTAAATATGGAACAGACCCCAACATTAAAGCAGAAAGAAGAACAGTTAAAACATAAGAAGGAATTCGAAGCTTCTTTTGTTTTGTAAAAAACATCATTCCAATAATTACAATCAAAAGAACAAAAATTCCAAGAAATCCTCCAATCAAATATGTCGTTGGAAGAATATTAACTTTCCATACAAAATAAACAAAAACAAAAAAACTAATTCCTAATAATGCTAAAAACAAAAGATTAAATAATTCAAATTTAATAGGCAATTTTTTTAAATTGACTTTAGCAATTTCTATAGTTTCTTCTTTTGTTTTCTTTTTACGCTTATCCATACTTTCACCTTCTTTATATTTATTAGTATAACTTAAATTTACCGATTCATACAAAAATCAAACATATTCAATTATCAAAATCAAAAGAAATTTCATCTTTTCCATCGTTCTTACTCTATATGTTTAACAGATAACATCTCATCATTAATATAACACACTTTACAAAAAATATCTACCATTTTGTAATTTTCCTACTTACAACTAAAATCTTCAAACATGATACATCTTAATTGTACCTATACATCTATCATTTTCATCGTAAATAATTTTATATCATTCACAAGTTTTGGATATCCATAGTAAAAGATGCACACAAAGTACATCTTCCATAAATCAAAAATATCAAATAAATAATGACTCAATCTTTATTTAATTTTAAAACTTCTTCTTTAGACATATAAATAATTCGCTCTTTTCGTACAATATTTTCTTCTTGATACTCTTTATATTCCATTAAAAGTTCTTCTAATTTCGTTTTCGATAAACAATCTTCTGTTTTACGAAACAACTTTAACCCCTCAAATTTTTGAATTGTCAATTTCGTATTGAGTTGTGCATAGCTGTCCTCATATATAACAGATTCTTTAGGATTATCAGAATCAATATAATAATTATATGGATAATACAAATTTTGCATTCTACCTGCCACTTTATCAAGAGCGATAACTTCAATAAAATCATCCTGAATTTTGGAAATTAACATAGGATGAACGGTATCAGAAATTATATTTTTCTGATATCGAACCTTCAACCAAAGTACCTGCCCAACTTTAAATTCATGATTCATAATTTTAATGCTTGAATTAATCCTTTATAACGTTTTCTATAAATATCAATATTTTTTTCTATATTCATAATTGGAGCATTATAGGTATCTTTACTTAATTTCTTCCATTCTGGATCCTCATGACTAATTTCTATCAATTCTTCAACAGAAGCATTCTCTAATGAATAATATATCTGATCAAGAAAATACTGAATATCCGAATCAAAAATTATTTCTTCATTGGTATCAACAATATAACTATAAGAAGACATAATGGATTCTATAACAGGACCATTATCATAAGCTTTAAAATCATCTGAAAACAATTTACAACCATATCTAGCTAAATAAACAACTTGAGCTAAAAATAAATATTTATTTAACTTAATATTTCCTTCATAACAGTTTCTAGAATTATATTGAACAATTTTCTTATTAAATAACTTTCCATCTGTATCTTTGGAAATAAAATATCGTGCCACATCAATTGCTTTTAACATAAATATCCAACCTCCTAACCTATAAAATAATTTACGTTTTGACTTACATTTCAATTATAAATCATTTTTTATTGAATATCAAGTACGTTACAGAAATTTAACGATTTTTTTATTGTTTTTTAATCAAAGTATATTTAAAAAAATATCCGGTCAACGAAAAAGTTATCCCCACCCACCTCCCCTACTTTTTTCCTTAGACTGCTAGAGAAATCAAAAAAAGCTTTAGAAACGGTCGGCGCTAAAATATCCGGCGTTATCTTGAATCAAATTCCTTTAAAAGATAACCCTTATTATTATAGTAGCTATTACTCTAATAAAAATGATTGATATTCACAATCACATCCTTTTTTCTATTGACGATGGAAGCAAAAACTTAAATGAAAGCGTTCAAATTGTCCGCGAGGCTTATCAAAACGGATATACAGACCTTATCCTTACTCCTCATTTTCGTTCTTTTCAAAACTTTACTGCTGATAATAATCAGAAAAAAACTCTCTTTAAAGAACTGGTTGAGGCTGTTAAACAGGCTGGTATTCCCGTGAACCTCTATTTGGGCAATGAAATTACGGTTGATGGAGATTTATTCTCTTATCTTGACAACAATCAGGTCCTCACTCTTAACAATTCTCGTTACATCCTCTTGGAACTTCCTTTTCATTCGAAGTTTGCTGGTATTCACGATTTAATCTTTAAACTTCGTTCTCTTGGATATGTTCCAATCCTTGCTCATCCGGAAAGGTATGATTACTACTCCGATGTTAAGGAATTTGAAGATATGATTAACGAGGGAGCCCTTCTTCAGGGCAACATCGGTAGTCTCTACAGAAAATACGGCTCTTTTGCTCATGACCGCTTAGAAGAACTCATCAAGCGCCACATGATTCATTTCATCGGCAGTGACGTTCATCACGCTGGGCAGACAAGCTATACGCGCATTAATGACGTCGCTCACCGCATCAAAATTCTCTCTGGCAGCGAATCGATGGCTTTAGATCTCGTTCAAAACAACCTTCGCTCTGTCATTAACAACGAGACGATTGATCCTTACACCATCCGTCGCCCTTCGTCTAAACTTAAATTTCATCTCTTTAGAAAGGAGTCTTAATATGAATGATCAAGCTGTCCTTGATTCTTCTCTATCTAAACAGGAAGCAGGTTTTACTATGATTTTGAAAAGAAAAATTTATTTATCGATTAAACGTATATTTGATGTTTTTGTCTCTGGTATTTGCTTAATTCTCCTTCTTCCATTCTTTTTATTTATTTGCATCTTGATTAAACTGGACTCCAAAGGTCCTGTTTTCTACAAACACAAAAGAATTGGAAAAAATGGCGAATATATCTACTTATACAAGTTTAGAAGCATGTACAACGACGCGGATGCTCGTCTTCAAGAATTACTTAAAGACGAGGCTATCAGAAAAGAATGGGAAGAAAACTTTAAATTGGAAAATGACCCTAGAATTACCAAAGTTGGAAAGATTTTAAGAGTTACTTCTCTGGACGAACTTCCTCAACTTTTAAATATTCTTAGAGGCGACATGTCTATTGTTGGCCCTCGTCCTGTTATTGATGGCGAGATTGACAAATACGGAAAAAACAAAGCAAAGTTCTTAAGCGTTACTCCTGGCCTCACCGGTTGGTGGGCTGTTAACGGCAGAAACGCTATCTCTTACCGCGACAGAATGCGCTTGGAACTTTATTACGTCGATCACCAATCTCTTTCCTTGGATATCAAAATTATTCTCAAAAC
>CANQHK010000080.1 GCA_947623645.1 uncultured Bacilli bacterium | reverse complement strand
TATAATATAAGTGAAACATTAAGAAGGTTTGCGAGTGTATTAAAAGCGAAGAGTATAAAAGAAGTAGAAGAATTATCGAAAGGAGACAAAGAGTTTATGAAAATGTCTAAGAAGGTGAAGAACTTTATGAGTGATGAAGGATTCTTACAATATTATGATCAAGCAGAAATTGAAAAAGGAGAGAAGATTTTCCTTTATAATGACGGAAAGAAAGAAGGACGAGCTGAAGGTCTAAAAGAAGGAGAGAAGATTGGAGAAGAAAGAGGACGAAAAGAAGGAATTCTTGCAACAGCAATCGAACTTATAAAAAATGGAGTTTCTATCGAAATTATTTCGAAATCAACAGGCCTCTCTTTAAAAGAAATTCAAGATTTAATGCTATGAAAGAAGATTTTATTTCTTCTTTTTTTTCTAAATTTATTGACAAGAACTTTTGAAAATAATAGAATATAATTGAAAAGAATGAAAGAATAGGAATGATGTTTGATGAAAAAAATAGGGGATTGGGGATTTCTTTTATTGGTTGGATTTTTGTTCTTCTATAGTCCTTCTGTAAAAGCATTTACCTTAAATTCGAAGGATGTTACGATTTATTATTATGATGAAGCTTTAAAAGAATATAATATTTCTCTTCCAAAAGAATATTCTACTACCTATACTTTAAAAGTCGATAGTAAAACGAATATTGTTCCAGAATTTGAAGTGGAAAATAGTGGTATTCCATATATTTCTGTAAGTTCAGATGGAGTGATTAAAGCAAAAGATGCTGGTACAGCAAAGATTCAAGTAAAAGTAGATCGAGAAATTCAAGAAGTTACTGTTCATGTTGTCGATTATTTAGATTTTTATGTGGAGCAAATTCTCGATGAATTTATTCAAAAAAATATTACAAGTGAGATGACTGATTATCAAAAACTTCAAAAATTTGCTCGTTATGTAGCGGATTTTTCTTATTCTGGAAATCCTTCTTATCAATGGATGATTCTTAAAGAGGAAGGAGATTGTATTGCAAGTAGCAATTTAATTATAAGATTGTGTGAAAAAGTTGGAATTCAAGCGTATATGCGCTATGCTGTAAATGAACCAGGGGCAGGATTAAACCATCGAAATGTTACAGCTTTAGCAGATGGAAAAGTGTATAAAGTAGAAGCAGGATACAATGAAACAGCTCCAAGAGATTATACTATTGAAGAAGAAAAAGATGGTTTTTGGTTTGCTTGGAAAGCAGATAGCATGAAAGGAGTGCTTTTACAGTATGATGGTTTTTCAGAAGATGTGACGATTCCTTCTAGTTTTTCTATTGATACCATCGATGGGGTAAAAACAACAAACGTTGAAATTATTGCATCGAAAGCCTTTACCAATCCAACAAATATTGGAACATTAACGTTAAAAACGGTTCATATTCCAAATACGGTTACAACCATTGAAGAATATGCTTTTCAAGATTGCAAGGATCTTACGACCGTTTATATTCCAGCAAGTGTAAGTTCTTTGGATGCCCGTGCCTTTGAAAATTGTTCTAAGTTAACAAATCTTATCATTGATTCTGACAATCCTTATTATACCGTTGAAAATGGAGTTGTTTATAACAAGAATAAAACCGAAGTTATTATGGTAGTACCAGGCTATGAAGGAAAAATTACATTAGCAAGTACCGTTCAAAAAATAAATTCTTATGCTTTTACTACTTCTGATAAAATTACTTCTGTGGAACTTGGAAATAATGTCAAAACGATTGAAGAATTTGCTTTTTATAAATCTGGTATAGAAACCGTAAATATTCCAAAATCCGTTCAAACGATTGGAGAGGAAGCATTTTCTTATTCCGATGTTCGTTTTATAAGAATCGAAGAGGGATGCACTGCAACTATTCCGGAAGGCGCTTTCTTTAGTTGTGGAAACCTTTTAGGAATCATTCTTCCAAAAACGATTTCTTCGATTGATGCTTCAGCTTTTCGAGCAACAAAATCAGCCGTTTTCTATGTTGAAAATAATTCTCCTGCTTTAACATTTGCCAAAAATCAACAAAATTCCTATGAAGTAATCGATGCTAGTAAAAAACAAATCTTATCCGCAATGATTTTTCTAAGTCCGGTATCTTATACTTATGATGGAAAGGCCAAACAACCAACTGTAACCGTTGTCGATGGAGGAAAAGTCTTAATTCCTGATGTCGATTACACCTATACTTATCAAAATAATGTTGATGTTTCTAATAATGCACAGGTCGTTGTAACAGGAAAGGGAAGTTATAGTGGAAGTTCTACTCAAACATTCACGATTCATAAAGCAGAAAGTGATGTTGAAGTTCAACTTGCCGATGTTGTTTTTGGAGAAACGATCAAACCAACCATTGTTCCAAATTTAGCAGGAGCTAAGGTTACACAAATTTATTATAATACCATTCATTCTTCCCAAGGACTTAGTAGTACTCCTCCAACCGAAGTTGGAACTTACTATATGAAAGTAAACGTTCTTCCAAATGATTATAACTATTCTACAAAAAGTATTTGGTTGAAATTTCAAATCATCAGAGCAGAAAATGATCTTTCCATTACTTGTTCCAATTTTCTATATGGAACAAATGGCCCAACAGTTACCGTTTTAACCAATAAAAGTGGAGGAAGTCTTACATATTATTATAAAAAACAAGGTGCAGATGATACCACTTATACAACAACGGTTCCAAAAATGCCTGGAAAATATACCGTAAAAGCCGTATCCACTGCAACGAAAAATTACAATTCTAAAGCAGCAACAGCAAACTTTGAAATTACGATGGATCCATCATCTTATATTAAAGGAGATATTAATCAAGATCTTTCTATTGACGTTTTAGATGCGAGAGAGGTTCTTTATATGACCGTTGGAAGGAAACAAATAACGAGTGATGCTCTTCTTCGAGGGGATATGGATGAAAATGCGAAAATCGAAGCCAACGATGCCGTTGAAATTATGCGACTTTATGTTGGAAAGAAATAGAGGTAGGAAAATGAAAAAAATATTGTATTTGATTTTATTCTTTGTAGTTCTAACATTTCCAGTTGGTTCTAAGGCTTTAGAACTTGGAAGTGGGGACTTAATGATCTTTAAAGATTATGCAATTAAACCAACAACGACTATTGCTCAAATTAATCAACAATTTGGAAACCCTAAAATTACAACTTCTTCTGCTTTTGGAGGTAAAGCTTATTCTTATTATGATAACAATTACAGTTATTATCTATTTCTAGAAACCGATGCCTCTGGAGTTATTCGTAGTTATGGTGCCATTGGTGGGGGATTTAAAATGTCCCGCTATCAAGAAGGAGAGGGGATGAACAATACTTTTGGATATATGACGGGGTAT
This sequence comes from uncultured Bacilli bacterium, assembly GCA_947623645.1. Classification (GTDB taxonomy): domain Bacteria; phylum Bacillota_I; class Bacilli_A; order RF39; family UBA660; genus MGBC162581. The sequence continues at coordinate 2,168 of CANQHK010000080.1, read as the reverse complement.
TCCATCAACGATTATTTTGGAAATCCTCCTCAAACTCATGGTGCAATTCAATATAATATAACTTCTTCCGTCGTTGAAACGTACTGGAATAATTATTTAAAAGATTCCAAATATTTATATGATTTACAAGCCCATGGAATTGCTGCAGCAAAGGTTCAAGCTTACCGAGATGGATATCAAGGAAGATTAACACAAAATGTTGTTCGAGAAGATATCTTTTATATTAGTGAACAATTAAAATATAATAACTCTGATCTTTATGAATATGCTTCCAATGCTGGAAAAACTTCTGCTATTTCCCTTGTACAACGGTCTTATTCCGATTCTTTTGACTCTTATGTTCCAAATCCTATTTTATTTGCAAGTAAAGTTCGAAAACATTTCGAATCTTCTGATTTTTCTTATTTATTATTCGATATTCATATTACCAATGAAAATAGACGGGTAGGTACTACCTTAACCGCTTATATTAACCCTAGTTTTTTGACTCAGCGAAAAACGATTTCTTTAACAGGGGAAGAAAAGAATAAACTTGCAAACGTTCAAAAAGAAGCAAAACAATATATGAATATTTTAAATGAACATGGAGGAAACATTTCTTCTTCTGATTATTATAGTGAACAGCCCAATTATGAAAGTATGCCTTTAGTTGCTGGAAAATATAATTCTTATATTTTGGAACATGCTACGACATTTCTAAATATGGCTCGTGCTGGAATTGGTCTTCATTCTTTAAAATTGAATTTGGATATTGCCAATTCTGCCCAACATAAAGCAGCACTCGTTTACTACAATAGTAACCATAATTTAACGAGTGGACATAATCCAGAAAAGCCTCCAGAATTAAGTGATAGTTTTTATCAAACAGCGATGAAATATGGAAATGAAAACCTTTATACAGGGGATCAAATTGATAGTATTGTGGAAGCTTTAAATGATGGTTATGGAGATCCCATTTTGTGTGGACATCGTTATAATTTGTTGGATCCTTATTATACAGATTGGGGTGTTGGAAGTGTTGGAACAGGACTTCAAATTTCCCATCAGTCTGCTCATAAATTTGATGGACATCTAGAAGATGATACAGAACTTGTTGCATGGCCGAGCAATGGAATCTTTACAACGGATTTAGCTTATAATGGTATTGGAAATTGGACAGCAAGATTCTATAAAAATTATCAAGGAACAACCAATACAACTGTAACCGTTCATAATTTATCAACGGATGAGGTATTTGAAATAACTAAAAACAATTTGAATGTCAATCGCTATTTAAATGTATCTTCTTCCGGATATACGATTACTTTCCGAGATGATAATATTACTTATGAAAATGGAGATGTTTTTGAAATTACCCTTCATAACGTTCAAAATTTAAAGACGAATAAAACAGAAGATTATACGTATCGTAGTGTATTCTATGAAGCCCTTTCAGCAGCAAGTTCCATTCCTGTTACAGATATTACTTTATCTAAAACAGAAGTTGTTTTAGGACTTTCTGAAACGTATCATTTATCAGCACTTGCGCTTCCTTCTACTGCTTCCAATAAAATGATGACGTTTACTTCTTCGAATACGAATATTGCAACCGTTCGACAAGATGGAATGATTACAGCAGTTCGTTCTGGAATTACAACCATTACCATTCAATGTGGTTCTATCACGAAAACAGTTACTGTAAAAGTTAAAAATGCCGATGGTAGTATTCCAAGTTATCAAAAAGGAGATGTTAACGATGATGAAAGAATTGATGTTTTAGATGCCAGAGAAGTTTTATATATGACCGTTGGTCGGAAGAAAATAACCGTAGAATCTCTTCAAAAGGGAGATATGGATGATAATAATAAAATAGAAGCCAATGATGCCGTTGAAATTATGCGACTTTATGTTGGAAAGAAATAGGAGGATATATTATGAAAAAAGGAATTTATGTTTTACTTTTCATTCTCTTTTTTATCCCTTCTTGTGTTTTAGCTTATACCAATCAAGCAATCGAGTATCCGAATAAAAATATGTATGAAGTTATCGGATACAGTAATAACGATGATATGTATTTTCGGGATTCTTATCGACTTTATGTCTATCATGTAAAAACCAATACTTTTGAACAAATATATTCAACGGAAGGTCCGATGATTTATAATGCTTACCGCTTTGGAAATATTGCT
>CANQHK010000079.1 GCA_947623645.1 uncultured Bacilli bacterium | reverse complement strand
TTTGTATAAATTATTTTGCAAATTTTTTGGTTTTTTTATTTTACAAATAGTACGTTAAATTATTTTACAAATCTATAGTAAAGTAGGCAAAAAAGCCTACTTTTTCTTGACATTTTTGATGGGGGGGGGGTAGTATAGTAATTAGAAATATATAAAAAATACGGTTTACAGTGATGCTAATTCGTGATAAAGTAAAATATATAAATAATAAGAATAGGCGAATTATTTATTACAAAAATGTTATGATATATAAAATAGTAGTTTCAAAGGAGTGAAAGATGTCTATGGATGAAAAGAATAAGAAGAAACAAATCGTAAAGATTAGTGTATTTATAACAAGTATTTTTGTTATCTTTTTAAGTGTAACTTATGCATTCATTAATTTAACGTTATCTGGAAATAAAAAACAGATTATTACAGTGGGAAATTTACGATTAGAATTAGAAGAAAATGAAAATAATTTTACGATTACAAATGCACTTCCTATGTATGATGAAGTAGGTTTAATGCAAGAGAAAGGATTTACTTTTGATTTAATCAATGAAGGAGATAAGAAGACAGGATATGTATTAAAACTAGAAGAAATTGAAAAAGAAGGAGTAGAAGAAGAAAATAAATTATCAGAAAGTATCGTTCGATATGGCCTTATCAAAGGAAAAGAAACAAAGATAAATTATATTTCTGATATAAAAGAAAAAGATTATGCAATTGATGAAGGAGAAATCAAAGGAAAAGAAACAATTTCTTATGAATTAAAACTCTGGATTGCACATGAAGTAACAGATAATACTTTAATAAAAGATAAAAGCTTAAGTTACCGAATAAAAGTAGAAGCAACCCAAGAGATAACGAGAGCAAAATTTACCGTTAACTTTAATAGTGGAGAAGATGGAACAACAGAAGAAGCAATAGAAGTATATGAAGGATTAACGTATGGAAACTTACCAATTCCAGAAAGAGATGGATATAAGTTTGCTGGTTGGTATACAGAAGAGCAAGTAGAAGAACAAGCTGGAAGTTTAATTGAAAGTAATACAGAAGTAACTTTAAAAGGAGATCAAACCTTATATGCAAGATGGGAGAAAATTGAGCCAAATCCACCAGAGTTAGCCAAGAATATGATTCCAGTTGTATATGAAGAAAACAAGTGGAAAGTTGCAAATGTAAATTCTGGTTGGTATAATTATGATAGCCAAGAATGGGCCAATGCCGTAACAGTAATTTCTACTGCAAGAGGTACTTATTTAGATGAATCAGGAAATGTAAAAACAGAAGCTGTTGGACAGGAAGTTCCATTGACAAATATGAACACAATGTGGGTATGGATACCAAGATATAGTTATAGTATAAAATCAGAAGATGATGGACAAAACTATTATGGTAAAAAAGAAAAAGGAAGAGTTTCTGCTCCTTCCAAAGAGTTACCTGGAGCAATTGATATAAAGTTTATTTCAAAAGAAACAAAAGAAACAGGAAGTGCAAAGTATACAAAAAAGATTGAAGATAGTTGGAGAACCCCGGACGGATTTACTTTTGGAGATGAAGATTTATCTGGAATTTGGGTAGGAAAGTTTGAATTAAGCCATAAAACATACTCATCAAGTTCATCAGATAGTTCTAACAATTTATTAAATTGTACTGTAGATAAAGAAGACTGTAAAAGTGCTGATGGATTGGAAATATTACCTAATAAAACATCTTTAAGATATAATAATATAGCAAATTTCTTTTATGCTATAAAAAGTATGCAAAGGCCTGAAAATCCATTTGGATTTGATTCAAATACTGTGAACACTCACATGATAAAAAATAGTGAACGTGGAGTTACAGCATATCTATCTCAAAGTAAATATGGAAAATATGGAAATAAGGATTACGCAGAAGAAGAAAAACAAGTAAAACTTAACAACTGTTTAAATTATGTAACAGGTATTGGAGCAACAACGCAGGATGCTAGCAAGGATTCTATTGTATGCGATAATTCAAATAATCGATATGATGGAATATATGGAAAAAGTGCAAGTACAACCGGTAATATAACAGGAATTTATGACATGAGTGGGGGAGCACGGGAATATGTTATGGGAGTATTAGCAGATGATAATAATAGACCAAGAAGTGGACATGATAGTTCTCTTAATTCTGGATTCAACGGTACTTTAGAAAATGATACTTATTCAAGTGGAATCGATTTTCCAGAAGCAAAGTATTATGATTTGTATCATGGAACAGATGCTTTTAAAGCTTGTAATGATGAAATATGTTATGGTCATGCTTTATCTGAAATTAGTGGATGGTATAGTGATTATGCTTCTTTTGTTTCTCCTGATAGTCCTTGGTTTATTTACGATGGAGCTTTTTACCATGCTGCTCTTGCGGGTGTGTTCTATTATGATCTTAGTAGTGGTAATGCAAATGATTATCTTTCTTCTCGTGCAGTACTTTTTGCTCTAGAAGTGTCATAGATAGAACAATTTACTGACTTGACTATGAAGAACAGATTTTCTAGAAAAAAATGGAATGATTCTAATAAGAATAAAATTAAAAAAGACTTTAGAAGTTTTCAATCATGAATAACTTTTATGGTCTTTTTTGTGTTTCAAAAAGTAAAAGATCGCTAACTTTGAAATTTTTTGATGACATTTGTATTTTTTTTACGAATAATAAAATAGTAGGAGGTGAAAAAGGATGATTTAAATTTTTAAAATTTTAACTTTAAAAAAATATTTGTGGGAGGTTTTTATGAAAAAATTATTTGTTGTTTTATTATTGTTGTGTATTCCTGTTGGAGTATATGCAAAAGATGTAAAAAGGGAGTATAAGTATTATTATTTAGAAAAAGAATATAGTGATACTTTTTATGAGGAGGGAAAAAATGATCCAGAATATCCTTATCAAAGTTCTACTTGGCATTATAGTGATGAAGTAGTAAGTTCTACAAAGCCAGAAATCGAAGAAGATATTGTTCGAATTGTTCCTGTTTTAAAATATCAAGAACATCAAAAGGTTCGTTATATTATTGTTGATGAAATTACTTCTGATTCAAAAATTAATTTTCAAGAAATTCAAATTTTTAATAAGAATACTAAAATTGAATATTCTATTAATTGTTCTAGTTGTTCTTCTGATTTTTTTGCTTTGATTCAAAATACAAGGACAAGCTATGAATATAATTATGTAGATAATGGTAGAAAGCTTACGATTGATTTAAAGGATGAATATTTTCCAGAAGATTTAACTATTAAATTTTTTTTGGGTGGTGCATCTGGTAAAAAAGGAAGTTTTCGAGTGACGGTAAATAGTACTAATGATTTATCGAATCCTTATTTTCAATATTCTGTTAGTAGTTCTTTAGTCTTTGCCTTTTCTTCTATTAAAAATTTAAAAGATGTAGAACATGAAGAAAGGCTTTCTGATGAAGTTCATGAAATAAAAGGTCAAGAGGAAATCGAAAATGCAAAGATTTTAGAGAAAACGTATGAATATGTTTATCGAAATCGACTTTATCAATATTATAAAGAAATCAAACATTATGTTGATGGATATTATGAAAATATTGATGGCTTAATTCGGGATGAAGAGGATTTTATTGAAGTTGAGGAAGAAGACTCAGATGTTCAAACTCCTTCTGTAGAAATTCCAGATCCGATTGTTGAATATGTGGAAAAAGAAGTTTTGGTTCCTACCCCTGAATATATTGAAAAAACAGTGGAAGTTCCTACGACAATAACAGAGTATTTGGAAAAGAAAGTAGTCGTGCCAAAAGTAGAAAAAGTTTATTATCCTGTTGAAACGGTAAAAGAAGTAAAAGTTCCGGTAGACACTCCTAAAGAAGAACAGGATTCCGTTTTGCAACTTTCTATTTTGGATAAATACTGTATTTGTTTTCTTTCTACTTTCATTTTAAGAAAAATGTCATTTTTTGTTCGATGAAAGAAATAGCTAGTTTTGTCGAATTGGTATAAATTTATAAAAATTTGATTTATATTTATATAGGCGAGGTGATTAGACGTTTGAAAATAAATTTTGAATTTCGAAAAGGACTCTTATTTATTCGATTAGAAGGAAAACTTACGAAAAAAACTTCCAAAGAACTCTCTAAAACTTTAGATCGATTTATTTATGAACAGGGTGTAAAATACTTTGTTATTAATTTGGAAAGTTTAGAATTTATTGATCAAAATGGATTAGAGGTCATTCGTAAAAAATATAAAGATATGATTTTGCACAATGGAAAATTGATTGTTTGTGGATATCAAAAAGATGCAATTCGAGCGATTGTAGAAAAAGATTTAAAAGAAGTTCATAAAACAAAGAATGAACTTATGGCATTTCAAATGATACAAATATAAGGAGATTTATTATGGACAAGATATTGGAATATGAAAAGTTGGTTTATTCAATTGCTGTTAAATTTCAGGGAAGTTATGATTTAGAAGATTTAAAACAAGTTGGTATGATGGGACTTGCTAAAGCTTATAAAAATTATCAAGAAGGGTTTGATACAAAATTTTCAACGTATGCTTATTCTTATATTTTAGGAGAAATTTTGAATTTTATTCGGGAGAGTAAAATGATTAAAGTGAGTAAAGAAATGCAAAGTTTGTATGGGAAAATTTTGAAAACTCGAGAAATGATGATTCAAAAATTGGGAAGAGAACCGACAACTTTTGAAATGGCTTGTTTTTTAGAAGTAGAAGAGGATATGATTATAGATGCTCTACAAGCCAATAGTTTTGTAAAAAGTTTGGATTATGCAATCAATGATTGTGAAGAAGATAAAAATATGAATTTATATGATTTTGAATCTTATGAAGAACCTTCCTATCATGAAGATCATTTGGATTTGCAAAGAGCATTAGAAAATTTAAGTGAGGAAGAAAGATCTTTAATTTATGAACGATATTTTAATGATTTAACACAAACCGAAGTGAGTGAAAAAATGAATACAAGTCAGGTACAAGTGTGTAGGAAGGAGGCTAAAATTCTTAAGAAGTTACGGGATGAATTAGTTGCTTAAAAGAAATTTCGATTCTTTGCTTTTGAAGAATCGTTTTTCTTTGGAATCTTTTTTGGAAACGCAGAAAACAGTTGTCATCTAAAAAAAATCAGTGTATAATAGTTCTTAGAAATGAGGGATATTTATGAAAATTATGTCAGTAAATGCAGGAAGCAGTTCTTTAAAGTTCAGCTTATTTGATATGAGAGATGAAGCATGTATTGCTTCTGGATATTTTGAAAGAGTTGGAATTGAAGGAAGTTTCTATACAATTAAATATAATGGGGAAAAGATCAGAGAAGAAATCGATATGCCAAATCATACTGTTGCCGTTGAAATTCTTTTGGATCGTCTTCTTTCTTTAAATATTATTTCTTCTTTGGATGAAATTGATGGAATTGGACATCGAGTAGTTAGTGGTGGAGAAAAATATAGTAAATCTGTTTTAATTAATGATAAGGTTATTCAAGATTTATTGGATTTAAAAGATTTTGCACCTTTGCATAACCCTGCTCATGTTCTTGGAATGGAAGCTTTAAAGAATGCTTTACCAAATGTTCCTATGGTTGCTGTTTTTGATACTGCTTTTCATCAAACGTTAGATAAAGTACAGTATATT
>CANQHK010000078.1 GCA_947623645.1 uncultured Bacilli bacterium | reverse complement strand
TTTGTTCGGTTAAACATACCCATGGGTGGGTCCCTTTTCAAATGTTGTTCCGGGGCACTTTTCAAGTGTTAGCTACATGTGGTGATATTGCCGATACCCAATTCTTCACCTATCAACTTCATACGCTTGTTGATTCGCTTGACAACATCGCGTACAATCGCTTTACGCTCTATAGCCGTTTCATGCCCTTTCATATAAGGAAATATGTAATTATCGGGTAACGGTTTGTTTCCCCACTTGTCAATTATTGTCTGTAATTGGGGAGAAACAACTGCACGTATCTCTTTCCTATTCTTTGTTGTGCGCTCTGTTTTCTGTCTCACAAAACATATTTCACCGTCCACAATATCCGAGAACTTCAATTTCAGCATGTCTGTCGGATTGATGCCGTTGCACAAGTAAATGAATATCCAGAGGTCTTTATATCTGTTAGTGGTTTCATTTTCACTCTTATAATCGAAAATGGCCTTCAACTGTTTCTTTGTCAATCCTTTCTTTCTTCCGATACCGGTCTTTATCTCAAACAGACCTTTTCCGAATGGGTATTGCGATTCTTTGATAACGCCGGCTCTCTTGGCTTCATTCACCAAAGTACGGATATTTCTCATGTGCATACCGATTGTAGAAATACTTCTCGTTTTCGACCAAAGTCTTTCACATTTTTGCAACCATTCTACCGTAACAGTACTAAATGGAATATCTTTACCGCCGACTTCCTCAACCATTACCAATGTAGTTTGATAGAACTGCATTGTCCCGATTCTTTCTTCGTTTTTCAGTTCCTCAATCTTAGCTCGTATGGCACTGTTCAGAGTATCACCGGTAGCTTTTCCCAAACGTAAATTGAGCGTATTGAAAGAGAATGTTCCTTTCTCTGCCAGAGTTTCAACATTCATACGGACTAAAGAAAAACTACTTTCAATGGCTTGTCTGATTTTCCTGCTTTCAGAAGATTTGCTATCCGACAGCTTGTTCCATTCTTCTTTCGTCATGCAGATACCAATAGAATAATACTTGGGCTTTCTTTGATAATAAACCTTGATTTTAATAGGATATTTGCCTTCTTTGTTGGCAGTACGTGCATCAAGTACCGTAGAGACTACGATACCGTCTTTTGAAAAATTATACATGGTTTTAGTGATTACCCGCAAGCGGAATTGCTTACGATAGTCTATATATCCTCATTTGAATGGAAATATAAACGTTTTGAAGCCTTTTGAATATTGGTTTTGAGTAGTTTAGATATTAGTTTCAGACGAATAAAAACAAGAAAATATACACTAAAAAGAAATGTATAATAAATATTAAAATATCTAAGTGTCATGAAAACATTTTCCCTATTTTATAGACATTGAAATGGATTTTCAGTGAAGTCTAAAGATGAATAAGAAAGATGCTAAAATATAAAAACGCATATATTCCCATTATACCAGTATTAAAAAACACCCCTAATTCATTATTACTACAATTTAATAACTTGGAGAAACGTCATTCATTTCTTTGTTTAATGAAGAGATTAAAAGTTTATTGTTATCTTTGTCCCAAATATAAATAATCATCGTAATATGACGGAAATATTCAAACAAGGACTTGAACAATTAGAAATGCTTTCTTCACAGGAAAGTACAGGACTTGTTATGAGTATTAGTGACTGTCAGAATGAATATGAAAAAATAATATTTGAAGAAGCAAATATTAAATATAATGCAAATGGAATTTACTTTAGGAGATACTCTGATAATAGACCATCAATAGCTCAAATATTCATATACGATTATAGTAATGAGAACTTCAATGAAACCGTAGCCACTAACATTCATAAAAAGGTTTGGAATTCAGGTATAGTTCCACTTTTTTATATTTTTACACAAACAGATATTCTAATTTTTAACTCAACTCAAGGACCTTTTAATCCTAAAACTCAGCAACTACAATATTCTTTGTTTGACAAAATAAGACTCAGCAAAGAAATAGACGATGAATTATGTAAAAAACAAAAAGAATATTCTGCAAGACTATTTGATAACGGATATTTTCTAGAACAAGGAAAATATAAAAATGATTTTAATATCAAAAATAGTTCTTATGAATCCCTTTTAATCGCTTTAAAGGAAATAAGAAAAAACATTTTACATATATCTGAATTTAAAGAAGCTCCAAATGTTGCTCATAAGTTACTTGTAATGTCTATCCTACTCAAATATTTGGAAGAAAGACGGGATGAGTATGGCAACAATGTATTCGGTGCAAATTTTTTTCAAAAATTCGGCAATGCTAATACATTTGTAGATGTATTTAAGACTAAAGGAGCTTGTCTTCAACTTTTTGATTATTTAAGCAACAAAGACCAATATAATGGAGGCATTTTCTGTTGGAATGATAAAAATGAGAGAAGATTATTAGAAGAAGTTGATTTAACTCAGTTCGCTATATTTTTAAGTGGAAAATTAGAAAAGCATTCACAAATATCAATTTGGGATAAATATGATTTTAATTTTATCCCAATTGAGCTTATTAGCAACATTTATGAAGAGTTTTTAGGAAAAACTCAAGGTGTTGTCTATACTCCACCCTTTTTAGTTAATTTTCTCATAAATGAATGTATGCCTTTAACGCATGAGGCAGCTATGTCATTCCAACAAAATGAGTATAGTTTTAAAGTAATAGACCCAGCTTGTGGTTCAGGCATATTTCTTGTTACTGCTTTTAAGAGATTAATTCAATGGTGGAGAATTGCCAATAATTTTCAAAAGCCCAATAAAGATATATTAAAAAATATACTCCGCAGGAATATTTATGGCATTGACAAAGATTGCAATGCAGTACAGCTTACTTATTTTAGTTTGTGTTTGTCATTATGCGATATGCTATCTCCTAAGGATTTATACCCGGAAAAATTACATTTTGATAATTTGTTGAATTCTAATTTCATAGATGCAGACTTCTTTCAATTAATCGTAGAAAATCAAATCGAAAAGGGAGCACAGTATGATTTAGTTATAGGTAACCCTCCATTTGGTAGTTTTGTTTCAGGGGACTTATATAGCAAATATGCAAACCATATTGACCAAGAATGTATTAATAAAAAAAAGCGAAAAAAAATTCCAAGGAACGAGATATCATTATTATTTGCAGAACAAGCAATTCAATCTTTATTGAAAAAGAACGGATTGTTATGTTTTATTCTACCTTCTGCCAATCTCATATATTATTCTGATTCATATATATTTAGAAGTTATTTTGCGCAGAAATATAATATACCGCAAATTATCGACTTTACTCATATTGCAAGAGTTTTGTTCAAAGCTGCAAGTAGCAATAGAGAAGGTGGTGCTGATGTTGCTACTTTAGCTTTATTTGCAGAAAAGAGAGAGCCAACAGAAGATGACATACTCCATTTAATTATAAAAAGGACTAAACCGATAAAGGAAAAAATTTATTTTGAAATAGATAAATATGATTTTAACTGGGTCTCTAAACAACAAGGATTAGGACTAAAAAGCACTGATAGACTTATTTGGAAATCCAATTATCTAGGTGGAGGAAGAATTTTTAATTTGGTAGAAAGATTATCCAATATTTCTGCTAGAATAGGGAATTTCATTGAAGAAAAAGAAAAAAATAAAAATTGGATTGTTGGTGAAGGTATAAAAATAGGTAATAGTAAAAGAAATATTGATACTTATATAAAAGAAACAAATAGGTTAGAGTTTCTTCAAGCGAAAGACTCTTTAGAACATTTTGAGCAACTAGAATTAACTACTTTACAGAGAAAATACGCTAAAGCAGAATATCTAGTTGGAAAAGAATATCTAAAAAGCGAATATCTAACAAAAGATGGTATTTTATCGAAAGAAAAAGAAACCCTTACATACAAATATTATTATAAAGAATGGGTAAGAAAACCATTGTTATTTCAACCTCCTTTAATGCTAATTAGAGAAGTTGTTGATAAAGACACATTACCTACAGCTTTGGTTCAGAAAGAATTAGCTTATTCATCTCAAATTCTAGGAATACACTGTCCTCTTGAAGAGATCAGCGAACTTCGTGAATTCTATAATATGTTTCAGCAGCATAGTAGAATTTATGCTTTCTATTTGTTAGTTAAAACAGGAAGATCATTAGTATCAAAAGCAAATTCTTTGCTAGTCGAGGATATAAAATCATTGCCTTATTTGAACACTGAATTTAAGTTATATGATATGGATAAATACATTATTAATGATGTATTAGACTATTGTTCTGATTTCAGAAGCAAAGGAGAAGATTCTAAAGTGGTACGCCCCGTTACAAATAAAGAACTTCAAGAGTTCGGAGAACTATATATAACTATTTTGAATAGTGCATTTGCCAATCTAAGTAAAGGAAAAGCTATAATAACGGAGTCTTTTATTTTTTATCCTTTCTATTTTGGGAAACTTCCAATTAAGCCAATAAGCTCTATTACTACGATTGAACATTTGGTACAACAATTATTAAAAAAAGAATATACATACGCAAACCTTAGAATTATTCGAGTTATTCGGTTGTATGATGAAAATGCAATTTATCTGATAAAACCAAATCAATTGCGTTATTGGCTAAAATCAGTCGCAATTAATGATGCTGATGAAACATTTTATTATTTGTCACAAAATGGATTATAAATGCTAGCATACGAATATAAAATAAAAGATGCCGGTTTGCCAGATAAAAATAGTATCGGTTCAAGTTCTCCTAATGCTATAATAGCATTTGTAAAACAACAAATAGGTCCCTTTTTAAAAGGATCTGACCATTACAGCGATTCTGAGAACAAAATCACACGAGATTTAGCTGTATATTTGAATCAACAAGCTATAGATTTAAAAACCGTTTTTCTATTTATACCGCAAGACTTGGAAGAACAATCTAGAGCTTCTGTTGATATAGGCCTATATTCATCTACAGGTGGAGGGACTTATTTTAATGCTAAATATTATTCAAGAGCAAAGCGTTTCTTTTGTTTTGAAGCAAAAATTCTTGGAGTATCAGAAAATATTCGAGAAAAAGAGTATGTTCAAGGACACAATGAAGATAATAAATATCTAACCTGTGGCGGTATAGAGCGTTTTAAGAGATGTATTCATGGTAAAGAACTTGAATATGCAGCTTTATTGGGTTATATGAAAAAGAATGACTTTGGTTATTGGTTGTCATCAATAAACTCATGGATTATAGATCTGACGTTAGAATCTCCTTTATGGACTAACAATGACTTATTAGTAAGAAAATCAAACCTTTCATGTGGCTATATTGAGGAACTATCCTCTTTACATGCAAGAAAAAACATAAAAGGAGAATTGTACTCTCCTATAAAATTATATCATCTTTGGATAGATTTAAAGCATTATTAAAAGATAAGCATATAATTAGAAATGATAAGGTATTTGCACACAATTTGCACGCATCTCAGGAAAATAGAAGAAAACAAGAGATATTATTTGAAAAGGAAATATTATCTTTGGGCTTGGAAATCAAGAGGTATGTACATGAAAAGAAACAGGATGCAAATTATTGAAAATCAAATATTTGCGACTCATAATCTGGAGGTCCCTGGTTCAAGCCCAGGCTGGTCCACAAACTAAAAGGCTCATTCCTAACGGAATAGAGCCTTTTTTGTTTGCAGACCCTCCAAATATGAATCTGTTGGGGGCAGTAGAAATTTAGTGGGGATATCCATATATCTTTGCCAGCTTAAAAAGAAAAAACTTTCTGTCTGCCACT
>CANQHK010000077.1 GCA_947623645.1 uncultured Bacilli bacterium | reverse complement strand
TCATCTTTTTCACCTCCTACATATTATTATTCGTAAAAAAAATACAAATGTCATCATTAAATTTCAAAGTTAGCGATGTTTTACTTTTTTAGACGATAAAAAAAGAAATGACTATTTGTTCATTTCCTTTACAAGTTCTCCATTTACTTTTAACAATACTTTATCGACATCATAATTTTCAAAAATAGAATATCCTAAAGTGTACTCTACTTCTTCTAAGATGTTATCTCCTCCAAAAACTTTCTCGTTCAAATTTAGGGTAAATGTATCTTCTTCTTGATCATAATCTAAAAGAGTGGTTTGATTATTTAAATAAGACATTAAATTTTCTTCATAAATATAACTACTTGCTAAATTATCAATAATAATCTTAATTTTTTCTCGATCGTCATTTAAATATTTGGTAACAGGTACATAATAATTATTGTTACTGATTTTATCTAAATAAAAGATCGTTACTTTCTGGATTCCGTTTCTTCCTGTAATATCATAGACTTTATTAATTCCAAAATCTCTTGTTAAAACTTCTTCTATTTGTTTTTTGGTTTTGGGTAGAAAGGTTAAAGGATTTCCTTCTACTTGAATTTTTACTCCATCAATATCCGATAGTGCTGTTACGGAATAAACAATCGCTTCGACCATTCTTTCTTCCAGTTCTTCTTCAATATTAAGTAATTCTTTTGAAAAATTTAATGTTGCAATATGGTCACTTACACTAGTAGCTAATAAATTAGCATTTTCTGGAAGAATTCCCGAAAGTCCAGTAGGAATTGTTTCTTTGGTGTTTTTCTTTAAATACTGAATAATCTTTCCAATTTGTTCTTCTGTTTTTATGTCTTCTAAAAAGATTTGAAACTTCACCAAATATTTATTATCTCCCAGTAAATAAATTTCATGATTCGTCGTATTCGACGTATAAATAACCTCTTCTGGTGCTTCTAAATAAGAAGAATTCAGTTTCATAGGAATCAAATATAAAACAAATAAAGTAAAACAAGAAAACGTTGTAATAAAGATTTTTCGTAATGCTTTTCTTTTTAACAAGCATCATCACCTCTTACTTTTATCCTATGAAAAAACCGTACTATTTAGTACGGTTATAGAGATATTTCTTTTAATTTTAAAAGTTCAACCACAGCACTACTTCTTCCTTTAACACCAAGTTTTTGAATCACATTGGAAATATGGTTGCGAACAGTTTTTTCACTAATTCCTAAACGGATAGCAATTTCTTTCGTTGTTTTATTGTCGACAAGTAAATCAAAAACTTGTTTTTCTCGAGCTGTTAGGATTTGTCTTTTCACAAAATCTCACATCCTTTATTTTTCCCTATTGAACTATAATATTTTATGTGCAGGCAAAATAAAGGGTTAGTCATTTTGTCTAGTTCGAAGCAAATTTAACTGTGATATACATTTTATTGGTAAACTCTTCTTGAACGTTTTTCATGATGTCGTTTGCTAAGTTTACATCATGCTCTTTTTTTGCAACAACAACCTTTACTGTAGAATTATCGATATCGACAAAATTGTCCACTTGATATAGTTTCTTTAATTTTTCTTCGATTTGTTCTTCTTGTCCTTGAAGAGAGGTTAAGTACTGAATTTGTTCATATGCTTCGTTCTTTTCTTCGGCACTTACTCCCTCTTTGGTCATCGTCGTTTGTAAAGCAGTAATTTCTTCTTGAATTTCATCTTCATGACTTACTCGAAGTGCAACGATTTCTTCACTTTCTGTAATCGTAACTTCTGCGTCTTCTTCCTCTTTCATCGTAGCATCACTTTGATAATTCGAATTATTGGCAAGTAAGAGTTCATTGGGCATCGTAATATAGTAAACACTCAATACTAAAATCAAACTAAATAACGTTAAAAACCACATACTTTGTTTATTCATATCATTTTCTCCTTTACCAAAGTATATGGTTTGTCTTTCCTAGTTATTCCTTTCTTTTAAAAAGTTATAAATTTCTTCGATGGTTTCTTGAAAGTTATCATTGTTTACCGAAAACCAAGAGACATCAAATTGATGACGAAAGAACGTATATTGACGTTTGGCGTAATGTCTTGAGTTTTTTTGAATGGTATCGATCATCTCTTCTTTGGAAATTTTTCCTCTTAAAAAAGGAAGAACTTCCTTATAACCGATCCCTGTTTGAAGAGGTTTGGCAAGAGGATTTTTTTCATATAATTTTTGAACTTCTTCGATTAATCCATCATTAATCATCTCTTGAACTCGCTTATTAATTCGATCATACAAAATATTTTTATCCGTTGTAAGTCCAACGACGATAAAGGGATAGACGGGCTTTGCATTTTTTGAGAACTTATTTTCTTCTAAATGAACGAGGTGTCGCTCTAATCTTCTTCGATTGTTGGGATGAATCTTACAGGAAGGATCCATTTTCATTACTTTATCATAAAGTTCTTCATCCGTATATTTGGAAAAATCATATTTTTTTTGTTCTTTTTGAAACTGATAATCATATAAAGCTGCTCTTAAATAAAGACCAGAGCCACCTACAAAGAAGATGTTTTTCTGTTTTTTTTCTAATTGTTCGATAACTTTTCTTGCATCTTTTTGATAGTCGTAGACACTATATTCCTCTTCATCCGATACAATATCCAATAAATGATGGGGAACTTGCTTCTGTTCTTCTTCAGTTACTTTGGCTGTTCCAATGTCGTAGCCTTTATAAACTTGCATGGAATCGGCATTAATAATTTCGGCATTGAAACGTTTAGCAAGTTCTAAACTAAGTTTGGTTTTTCCAGCTCCTGTTGGACCTACAATCAAAACAATCATCGTTTTTTCCTCCTCTTCTTTAACTCTAAAAGAGGCATATACTCTCCTAAAGATTTTGATAATTGGTAATAATCCCAATCGTTGTCCTGAATTTCATAGCGACTTCCCAGTTTTTCTACGAGTTCTTCAAATTCTTGTAAAGTTTGAGGTAAAAAAGAACGGCTTCCGACTTCAATTTGAATCGTTCTTTTTATAACATAAGTTTTCCCACTTGTAATATCGTCGATTAATGGTCGATAAGCAAGATAAAAGCTTCCTTTTTGAATGGGTGCAGCGGTTAAATCGCATGTTTTTAATGATTTCGCTCGAACTTCTAAAGTTCTGGGATAAAAAAGACAGAAATCTCCCGGAAAATAGTAAGAACTCACAAAAGATGGATAATTTTGTATAAAACATTTCTCAAATTCTTCCATCGATGGATACGATTTATTTTCTGCAATTGCGCGATACATTCTTGGATTAATTCCATAATCTTCTAAAATTTCTTCGATCATTTGTTTTTTGTACTGCATTTTTTTCTCCTAATCTGCTGCTCTTTTAAAGAGTTTTTCTAATTCATATTTGGAATACGTAATAATGGTCGGACGTCCATGAGGGCAAGTGAACGGATTTTGGCAAGCCCTTAGGCGTTCTAACAACACTTCCATATCCGATAGTTCTATATGATCGTTTGCTTTAATACTCATTTTACAAGCAAGAGTAATCGCAACTTTTTCACTAAATTTATAACTATCAAAATCTTCTGTTCGAATAATGACATCAAAAATTTTTCGCAAAGCTTCCTCTAAATTGGAAGATGGAAGCCATACGGGAACACTTCGAATAATTAAAGTATTCATTCCAAATTCTTCGTAGCTTATTCCAATTCTTTCTAAAATATCGAAATGTTCTTTTAAAATAATAAATTCGTTGGCAGGAAACTCGATGGTGACTGGAAACAATAAATCCGTCACTTGTTTTTCATGTGTTCCAAGTTCTTTTAAATATCTTTCATAATTGATTCTTTCGTTTGCGGCATGTTGATCAATTACAAACATTCCCTCTTCATTTTCGGCAATAATATATGTTCCATGAACGAGTCCAACTGGAAACATCT
This sequence comes from uncultured Bacilli bacterium, assembly GCA_947623645.1. Lineage (GTDB taxonomy): Bacteria > Bacillota_I > Bacilli_A > RF39 > UBA660 > MGBC162581. The sequence goes on along the minus strand of CANQHK010000077.1, from coordinate 1,912 downwards.
TTTTAATTCTTTCGTGTTCCTCTTCTTTTTCTTCTTCCTGTTTTTGATAAGGAACCTCTTCTTCTTTTATTTCGTACGTAAATTCAAGACTTGGTTTTTCAAACGTAATTTTTTCTTTGGTTTCCTTTTTTTCTTCCAAATACGATTCAAAAAGATGATTTTCTTCTTCTTTCGTTACAAATTCTTCTTTTTGAATGGTCGGAATCAGTGTTAATTTTTCCAATTGTTCTGTAATTAACGTAGTAATTAAATCTTTTAACTCTGCCATTTTGGAAAACTTAATATCCATTTTGGTTGGATGAATATTAATATCAATTAAAGAGGGGTCGGTATTAATTTTTAAAACCACAATGGGGGTTTTATCAACGGCAATATAGGTATGATAACTATCTAAAATACATTTATTTAATTCTGTATTTCGAATAATTCGTCCATTGACTAAAGTCGTCAAAACATTTCTGGAACCTTTGACAATTTCTGGATAAGAAATATAACCAGAAACTTCATAATCATCATTTTCCCCTTTTATTTCAATCATCTTTTTACTAACTGCAAGTCCATAAATACGATGAATAACTTTTAAAAGATTCCCACTTCCATCGGTTTGTAATAAGATTTTATCGTTATTGATTAAAGTAAATTTAATATCGGGGTAAGATAAGGCCATCTTTTCTACATAATCAACTGTATGGGCAAGTTCGGTATATAAATTTTTTAAATATTTAAGACGTACAGGGGTGTTATAAAAAAGGTTGGAAACAGTAATTGACGTTCCCCTTCTTAAATCAGCAGGCTCTACAGAAATAAGGGTTCCTCCATCGATTTCCACTTCTACTCCTTCACTTCCATTACAAGTTTTTAAATGAACATTAGCAACAGATGCAATAGAAGGAAGTGCTTCTCCACGAAACCCTAAAGAAGCAATATTAAATAAATCATCTTCACTAAGAAGTTTGGAAGTGGCATGCCTAGAAAAAGCAAGAACAGCATCGTCTTTATCCATCCCCACTCCATTATCGGTTACTTGAATCTTTTTTACTCCAGAATCAACAAGTTCAATCTTGATTTCATCACTTTTGGCATCAATGGAATTTTCTACCAATTCTTTTACGACATTCATACATTTTTCAACGACTTCTCCAGCAGCAATTTTATTGGCGAGGACTTCATCCATGACTTTTATTTTACTCATACTTTTACACTTCCTAAGTATATTATACTAAAAATTAACCAAAAAGAAAAGAAATCCGAAAAAAGATTTCTTTTAATTATGCTCCTTTTACCTGGACATTTTCCGTACGTTTTGGCTTCTGTTCAAGCCAAGTCTTTGCATCTAAATCTTTTACAGTAATAGTACAATCACTTGGGACATTGTAGAACATAGAACTATAACTTGTACCATCATTAAATGTCATGTTTGATATATCTAAACTTTTTAATTGAGTACATTCAGAAAACATAGAAGACATATTTGTAACTTGAGAGGTATCAAAATTTTGTAAATCTAAGCTACTTAAATTACTACATCCATCAAACATAGAAGCCATATTCGTAACTTGGGAGGTATCAAAATTTTGTAAATCTAAACTACTTAAATTACTGCATTTATAAAACATAGAAGCCATATTCGTAACTTGGGAGGTATCCCATGTATCTAAACCATGAATTGCAGTTCCAGCATAGTTACTGAATAATGAAGATAAGGCACTTCTTAATTTCCAATTACTTACATTGAGAGTTCCTGTACATCCAGAAAACATAAGAGACATATCCGTAACATGAGAGGTATCAAAATTTTGTAAATCTAAAGTATTTAAATTACTACAATTATAAAACATTTGAGACATATTCGTAACCTGTGAAGTATCAAAATTTTGTAAATCTAAGCTACTTAAATTACTACATTTCAAAA
>CANQHK010000076.1 GCA_947623645.1 uncultured Bacilli bacterium | reverse complement strand
ACCCCCCCCCCCATGTCAATACAGAACAAATGTTCTTATAAAAATTTTTGTACAATTATTCCAAAGAAAAAAGTGCTCTATATTTTAGCACTTTCATAAAATATTTATTTTTAATGAGTATAATTTTTCTGAAATTCTAATCTTAATTTATCCGCCACCGTCATAATAAATTCAGAATTCGTTGGTTTGGCCTTATCAATATCGACACTGTGTCCAAAGATTTCTTCCATCAAATCCCAACTTCCTCGATTCCAACTAACCTCTATGGCATGACGGATAGCTCTTTCAACTCGAGATACGGTCGTATCAAATTTCTTCGCAATCGTTGGATATAATTCTTTTGTAATTCCTCCAATCATCGATGGATTATCATACAAAATCGATACACCTTCTCTTATATATTGATACCCTTTTATATGCGAAGGAACTCCAAGTTCATGTAAAATCTTTGTAATGGAAATCTGTAAATTATTATGATAAATATCAATATAACGATTCTCATAACTCTTATCTAAAGAAAGTTCTTCAATTCTCTTTTCTAAATCCAACATATCAAACGGTTTCAACATATAAAAGTCTACTCCTAAAGAGGAAACTCTCCGAATCATATCTTGAGAATTATAAGAAGTTAGAACAATAACATTCTTTCGAATTCCACTATTTTGCATCGCTTCAAGGACACTAACTCCATCTTTTCTCGGTAATACTAAATCCATAATAATCAAATCATATTCGTTTTGCTTCGTTTGAATAAGGGAAAGACCTTCCTCTCCATCATTTGCTTCTAGTACAACCTCTATTCCTGCGTGTTGTCTTAAGTTTTTACGAATTACTTCAATAAACTCCTTACTTTCATCAATCATTAGTATTTTTGTAGTTTTCATGTGATCTCCTTTCTATTCTTTTTTACAACTACAATACTTCAAATTTTACCACGCAAGTCTATTATACATAAAATTCCTCCAAAAAGAAACAAAAAAAATGCTCTAGTTATGTAAAGTTTTGTCGAATTTCGATGTTTTTTCTGTAAAGTGTGTAAATTTGTGTACAAATTTATAAATTTTTCAATTCTTTTTCAATAATTAAACGAGCAATTGCTGAGTATCCCTGAAGGTTGGGATGAATATCGAAAGGATTGGGTAAATAATCGGAATGTTCTTTAAAAAGTTGATAAAGGCTAATATAAGAAACATCTTCTTCCTTACAAAGTTCTTGATAGACAGAATCAACAGAAGAAAATAAATCGTCAACTTTATCCTCATAATTCTTAAAAAGAAGAGGAAAAGGATTATAATATCCAACCACAATTACTTTCTCTTTAGCATATTTTCGAACTTCTTTAATTGCATTTTTTACTTTTCCAATAGAATTGTTCACTTGTTCATAATAAACATTCATATCATCAAATTGTAACTTCGATGGTTGAAAGGCTTGCATAAAATCATTCGCCCCAATAGAGATTGTAACAATATCTGCTTCTCTTAAAAGACTACGAATATTATATTCTTTCGAATCCCGAAGGATTTTTTTATTATCTTTTAAATCTTCTATTATATCTTCACTCTTATAACCACTAACAGCATAATCTTTTACATATTCTTTCAATCGATTTTTCTTCTTTAAATAATCTTTTATATAATCTGCATAAGAATATCCAATTTCTCCATAAGGATTTTGCCCTGCTGCAAGAGAATCTCCTAAGGCAACATAATTCACTTTAGGATTTTGAAAGAAGACATAAATTAAAAATATGACCAGTATAACCAAACTAAAAAAGATTGTTTTCTTAAAGCGCAAGTTTTATCACCTTTCCTATCTAACTATTTTAATCATATGAAAAAAAGAAAAGATTAGAACAACCTCTAATCTTCCATCAATTCAATTTTTGCTCCAACTGCTTGGAGTTTCGAAACAATATCTTCATATCCTCTTAAAATATGTTCCACATCTTTAATAACCGTTTCTCCAGAAGCAACGAGTCCCGCTAGAATCATCGCTGCTCCTGCTCTTAAATCCGTTGCAAGAACTTCTCTTCCTTCTAACTTTCCTCCTCCTTTAATGATTGCTGTATTTCCTAAAATTCGAATATTTGCTCCCATTCGGTTTAAATAAGGAACTTGCATAAATCGATTTTCCCAAATATTTTCTTCAATCTGACTAGTTCCCTCAACCTGTGTTAATAATACCATAAATGGTTGTTGTAAATCTGTCGGAAATCCTGGATAAACAGCTGTTTCTATATTGGTCGGACGAAGAGATAAACTTTTATGAATGGTAACTGAGTCATACTCTACGTCAAACTCTGCTCCCATCTCCCGAAGTTTCGAAAGTAAAGATTCAATATGTTTCGGAATAATATTTTCTATTTTTAAATCATCTCCACATAAAACTCCTGCTAAAATATAGGTTCCTGCTTCAATCCGATCCGGAATTACTTCAGTAAAGCATCCATCTAAATGAGAAACTCCATAAATATGAATTCTAGAAGTTCCTGCACCTGTAATTTTTGCTCCCATATTATTTAAGAAAGTTGCAATATTAACAATCTCTGGTTCTTTCGCAGCATTATCAATGATTGTTTCTCCTTTAGCATAAACTGCTGCAAGCATAATATTAATCGTTGCACCAACACTGGCAACATCCAAATAGATTTTCGCACCATGTAACTCTTCTGCTTCTACGATATAACAATTCTTCTCTACACTTACTTTAGCACCCAATGCTTCAAATCCCTTTAAATGTAAATTAATAGGCCTTTCTCCAATCGGACAACCTCCCGGAAAACACATTTTGGCATACTTATATTTTCCAAGAAGAGCTCCTAAAAAGTAATAAGAAGCGCGTAATTTTTGAGAAAGTTCATAAGAAATTTCTTTGGGCTCTATAGAAGATGGATCGATGATTAAAGTATCCTGCTTCTTTTCAACTTTTGCTCCTAAATACTCTAATATTTCACAGAGGGCAAAAGTATCTGTAATCATCGGAACATTATAAATCGTTACTTTATCACTTGCTAAAATAGCAGCAGGAATTAAAGCAACCGCACTGTTCTTAGCACCACTTATTCGAACTCTTCCAGAAAGAGGATTTCCTCCTGTTATTTTCAGTTTTTTCATACCACATACCTCCAAGTATCTCTAATAATAGTGTATTCCAAATTAGGAATCTAGGCATCCAAAGAGATGAACTTTTGCATCGATTGCTTCTTTGATAGCACCCTCTCCTGAAGAGATAACCTTTCTTGGATCATAAGCATCCGGATTTTCCTTTACAAACTCTATAACTTTCTCATGCCAAGCAATTTGAAAATCTGTATTGACATTAATTTTGGAAATTCCACAAGAAATCGCTTTTTTAATTTTTTCATCATCAATTCCACTTGCTCCATGTAACACAAGAGGAACTTCAACAGCATCATGAATCTTTTTCATCGTATCAAAGTCTAAATTTGGCTCCCCCTTATAAAGTCCATGAACACTACCAAGAGCTGGAGCAAATAAATCAATTCCTGTTTCTTGAACAAATTTTATCGATTCGTCCAACCGAGCATGAAAAACGGAATTGGAAACACCGTCTTCACTTCCTCCAATATGTCCAAGTTCTGCTTCTACACTAACTCCCTTTGAATGAGCATAACGAACGACTTCTTTGGTAAGTCGAATATTTTCTTCCAAAGGATATTTTGATGCATCAATCATAACAGAAGTAAAACCAGCATCAACGGCCTCTTTACAAACTTCAACACTACTTCCATGATCCAAATGTAAAACAACTGGAACAGAAATATTCAAATCCTTCATGAGTCCTTGAACCATCATAGAAACGGTATAAAAACCGCCCATATATTTTTTAGCCCCTTCGCTCACTCCTAAAATAACTGGAACCTGAAGTTTATTGACTTCTTCTAGAATATACTTTGTCCACTCTAAATTGTTAATATTAAAATGCCCAACGGCATAGCCTTTTTCTCTTGCATCCTTTAGGATATCAATGGTATTTACTAACATAAATTCACCTTCTGTACCTAAGAATATCACAAGTTCCTAAAACAAGCAAGAGAAGTTCGAAAAAAAAGAGCAGAGCTCTGTCAATTTATAAAATATAATGAAGTCCTAATCCAAAAAGTAGAAGTCCCCCAAAAACAGTAGAAATGGTTCCAAATTTCTGGGCTAATTTTTTTCCTAAGCGAAGACCAAGATAGGTAAAAATCCCACTAACAAAGGAAAAAATAATGCATGGAAGGAGAATTGCTTCTTTTAAACTTCCAATCCCAATTCCAATAGAAAAACTATCAATACTTACTGTAAATCCAAACAAAAGATAAGAAAAAATTCCCGTTAAAAGACTAACCTCTTCCTTTTTAAAAATAGACGTCAGCATTTGAATTGCTAAAATAAGAAAGATAATTCCTACTAAAAGATTGGCATTAAAATCTAAAAAGAAAGCAATCATGTCACCAAAAAGAAAGCCAAAAAGAGGCATAAAAAAATGGAAGATTCCAACCGTAATACTTGTATTTCGAATCATTTTGGATGAAACATTTAGTGTTCCATAAAGTAAAGATAAAGAAAAAGCATCCATACTAAGAGAAATTGCTACTAAAAAAAGCGTCAAAAGGGACATAGAAAAACCTCCTACTTAAGAGTATGTAGGAAGGAAGAATTTCTTTCAAATATTTTAGAAAAATTGATCTAACATTTCTTTTATGAGAAATTTATATTCTACTTCTCCTTTTTCCTCTTCCTCTGCTTCTAAAAGACAAATCGGAGGAAATAAAACACACCACCAATTATTTCCTTGCCCTTTTCCAAGAGTTACAACCAATGACTCATAGAATCCTTTTTTATAAGTAATTCCATTATAAATCTTTTCTGGGAACAAATTCATTCCATAATGAATTTTAAAAGGAATCGATGTCCCATTAGATTGTAGAGTTTCGGAAACCACTTCTTGAAAAACAGGAACATTTTCTTCTAATACTTTTCTGGCTTCTTCTACATTTGAAGTATCCTTAAGATATGTCGTAACTTGCTCCTGAAGAGTTCTTCGAACAAGTTCTTTCGTTGCTATATCCTCTTTGGAATTACTATTTGCAATAACTCGAAATCGAATTGCTTCTTCCGGAATCATCACTTCTTTTTCTCCTTGAAAAAGAAAAAGACCAAAACCAATTAAAAAAACTATAAAAATTATTTTTTTCAAATTTTATCACCTATTCCATAATGAGATAAAATTAAAAAATATATACAAAAAAACGAATAAAATCTAAAATAAGAATAATCAAACTGAAAAGGAATTATCTTAAAATTCCGGATTAATTTTTATCCATTACCTTTTTTAAAGAATGACTTAATCTTCAATACTTTTTTATACTCTTTATTTTACTATAATTGTCATCTATGGATAAATAGCATTTTTTTATTGATTTTTTTTGTATATTATGGTATATTTTCATTGAAGATAGGAATAGTATATTAATGATGAATATTCCTTGACAAATATATTTTTATAGTGTAATATATTCATCATTATTAGTCCTTTACTTATAGTCTGGGACTTATAGAGGCTTTAACCGTTGCGCCAGTAAGCAATGGTTTTTATATACAAAAAAAGACTTAATATTAAGTCCAAAATGGCATTTTTCTTATCTCGTTAGCAGAATTATTAGCATAATAAGCAGTAATGAATTTTGCTGTATGATTCCTATTCATTCTAATTATTACAACATAATCTTCTGGGCTTATGATAGCAACTCGTCTATCTTTATTGCATCTTTTTTTATCTCTATCCCATCCTAAATGCAATTCAGCTTTAGGATTTTTTAATACGTATTCTATCC
>CANQHK010000075.1 GCA_947623645.1 uncultured Bacilli bacterium | reverse complement strand
TCTTTTAAAATGATTTCTACAGCTTTTTTCCAAGTAGGAACAATCCATCTTTTATCATCTAGAATGACAGCAATAACTTTTTTTCCTTTGAATCCTCCTACATTTGTAATTGGATAGAGAATTTCAAATTCATTTTCTGATTGATTATTGTTGGTATTTAAAGTGGAGACTTGTTTGATAATTTCTTCAAAAGTGGCATTTATCATTAGAATCATTTCATCTTGTTTTTTTCTGATATCATCGATTAGTTTATTATTCATATTTTTTCCTCCTCATAATTGTATTGTAGCACGTGCTAAAATATATGTCAAGAAATATTACACTTTTTTGTAAATTTTTTAATTGAAAAAGAAATATCTAATTTAACATGTTCTACTAGTTGATTTGAAAGCATAGAAAAATCATCCATAATAGGATACTCTATAATTAGAAAGAACATAAAGTATCACCAATATGAATGATCCATTAAATAATATCACAAAAACTAAGAATATAATAGAACTTTTTATATATTTTTGAAAATTGTAAATTATCTATACAACATAATAGTTCCTAGAACAGTAAAGGAAAGAATAAAGAGAAAACGAATATGTAGTTACTGATTTGATTTTGTTTCGACAATTTAAGTTTAAATTATTATGTTTTGGCAAACTAGTCGTATAATTTTCAGCGAGTTTAAGAATCTTTCTCATTAACAGTTTGCTTCATCTATCTATAGTGTATTTCAATTTATTTTCCACGTCTATTCAACTATTTATTATCTGTTTGATTGTTACTAATAATTTTTAGTCCTCCATTAGCTTCAACTGTTTTGGTAGCTAATTCTTTTAATTCAACGTAGGCTTTGTCCATCTTTTCTTGTAATGAAATATTTATGTCATTCGCTTTTTTAATTTCATCAATTAAAGAGTCAATTTTGTCTTTTTGTCTGTCAATTGTATTTTGAAAATCTTTTTTAAGCATTTCAATTTCATATTTATGTTCTTTTTCTAAAGCTGTACTTGCATCTTTTTTACCTTTTTCATATTCACTTTCCAACTCTTTAGAAAAATTTGCAACTTGTTTTTCTAAATCGAACAAATGGCTTTCCTTTTCTTTACTTCATTTAATAATCTTTTTGTTTCCTCTTCCATTGATTTTAAATTATTTTCTCTAAGCTTCTTTTCATCTTCCCATTTATTATTAGCTATTTCTCTTTCTCTTTTAGTTTTGTAATTATACTCTTCTGTTTCTCTATCACGTTCGGTTTTTAACATTTTACTTTTGATTTCATATTCTTTCTGTAACTCTTCTGCTTTTAATCTATATTCTTCTTCTAGTTGTTTGATTTGTTCATTTAACTTTTGCTTTTGCATATCATTCTTTTTTTCAAATTCTAATAGAGTATCTTTTCCTGTATTCATAATAAGAGTTAAATTTAATAATTCTGAATCTATATCATATAAATTCTTTAATTTTTCTTCTTCTGTTTTAATTGCTAATTCTAAGTTATTAAATTTATTAATTAATTCAGCAGAAAATATATTAGCTTCTACATTTTTTTGGGTTTCTTCCACAGCTATTTTTGTCTTTCTTATTTTTTCTTCTTGTTCTGGATTGGATTTGATTTTAGCGTTATTCTTTTCTCTTTCTAATGCTTCATTTAAAGCATCTAAAATTTCTTGTTTCGTGTTTTTTAATGTTATTTCATCTTTTTTCATTATTATTTACTTCCTTTCTTTAGCTCTATTGTAACAAATTTTCCATGCAAAGTCTTTAGTTTTTGCAAAAAAAGTATAGCAAAATAAAAAGCGTTAGATGATTATAAATTCTGGTTAGAGAATTTAAATAAGTCTAACACATTTGTTGTATAATTTTTATCGTTAAAAATTTCTATTAATTTAGCTACTTAAATCTTTGATAAATATTTTGGCAGGAAGAATATGCATGAGAGAAAATAAAATCTATAAGCTTGTTATTATATTGATTTAATATATTTTGGATTTTCCTTTTATTTTAATGGCTATTTTCAATCGCTTATAACCATATGTTAATCTGTAATTTTTATTCACTAATTGGGTTCTATTTATAACAAGGTTGGATCTATCATTTCTATTTTTACAAAGCAATATCATAACCAGGAACTTGATTTTAAATTTTTGATAACTTCTCATTTATTATATATCTAGAAGGTTAAAATAAAAAAACTCTTCCTTAAACAAAGAAAAGTTTTTTCATTATGTCCTAGACATTTGTCATTTCTTGGATTTCATCTTTATCAGGACAATATTCTAAAATATCAGACACCGTGCAGTTTAAAATTCTACAGAATTCGGATAAAACAAATAGATCAACACGGCTGATGTTTCCAAGATAGTAACCTTGAATTGTTTCAAATCGAAATCCAGTTTCTCGACAAAGTCTGTTTTTAGAATAATTTTTCTCTTCCATTAAATCTTTTAGCTTAAAAACAATGGAAGAATGATTAACACTAAATTTACTCATCATAAACCCTCTCTTCAAAATTTCTATTCAACCTAATGATAACATACATCTCTATTCAAAAGAACTACATCAAGATGTAGTATCTGGTTGAACACAATCAGTAGATGGTCCTCTTAGTAAATTTCCATCTACATCAAATCGAGAACCATGGCAAGGACAATCCCAAGTTTTATCGTGAGGATTATATCGAAGACCACATTTCATATGGGGACAGGTAAGTTTTACTACATGTCTTTTTTTCTTATCGTCAATTACGACTCCCAACCTTTTACCATTTTTCCATAAAATCTGTGCATTTTTTTGATTTGGAAAATAAGATGCGATAAAATGATATGTATTGAGAAGTGCATTCCATATCATATGGAAAAAAGAAAGGAGAGTAAGGGGACGTTTTGGAGAAAACAGACTTGCATAAAGATGTTCTTTTCTTAGGATACAACTTGCCAAAATTTGTGCAGCTAAGTTCGAATTTGTCATTCCCCATGTATTAAAACCAGTTCCTATGAAAAGGCCAGAAGCTTTACTTCCAATAAAACCCACGACAGGTAAATAGTCCGGCATCATTATATCATAGTTCACCCAGTAAAATTGTGGATTGTTACTAAATGGCGATTTTTCAATAGCAGAATTACTTAAAGTTTTAGAATCAATAACCTGAATTATATGATCTTCAAAAAAACGAATCGAGAGAATTTCTTTATCTAAATTAATTGCATTAAAAGAAAAATGTTCTTGTTGAAAAGATTCTACAAAATCTTTTTCCAAATAAGTTTTTAAAGGAATACAATAAGGAAAAATAAAAGGAGGGTAATGTCCAGCAAAGACCATTTGTTTTGCATGAATTGTGGGGCCATCTTTCACATGAACTTCATATACTCCATCTTTTTTGAGAAAATTATGCATTCTTGTATTTTCATAGATTTCTACCGATTTTGTTTTTTCAATTGCAGAAATTAGTCCCTCTACATATTCTAAAGGATGGAAAACATAGGTATCTTCTACAAAACAGCAGGCCTTTTCCCCAAAATCCATAGGTAGTTTTTTACTCCACTTAATTGGAGCACCAAATTCTTTATAAAGAAGAAACTCTTTTTTTAATTTCGAAATATTTTTATCTTCCTGGACGAACAAATAAGAGGGACTTTTTTCTAAATGGCAAGAAATCTTCTCTTTTTTTATGATAGAAACGATTTCACTAATAGCATCTTTTTGTGCTTGATAATATTTTTTAGCCCAACTTTTTCCTCGATATTTTTGAATTTTTGTAAGCATATCTTTTTGCAAATAAGTAAGTTTTGCTGTAGAGCGCATTGTGGTTGAAGAGGCGAGCTGGTCTTGTTCGATTAAAACGGTTTTTAAAGAAGTATCCTTTAAATAATAAGCAAGAGATATTCCCGTAATTCCACCACCGACAATACAAACATCGCAAACTTTATCCTCTTCCAGTCTTTCAAACTTGGTTAATGATGTTTCCCAAATACTTTTATTCATACTTTATCACCTTTTATAGTTTGCAGAAAAATTCTTCTTTTCATACCAAAATGATTAAATAACTTATGAAAATAACTTATGAAAACTTTTCGAATTTATAAAAAAGGTGTATAATAAGTATAACGACAAAGAAATACACTATATAAAAGGAGGATTTTGATGAAAAAAAATATTTTTGCTATGATTGCATCCATTTTTGTTGGAGCTGTTAGTTTTTATTTTTTACTTCCAGCAATCAATATTCAAAGCTTTGGATTTTGGGCATGGATTGCTCTCATCTTAGGAGTTTATGCCATCATTAGTTTATTGGGGAACGCGGATATGCGTGGAATGATTCGAGAAGTCGATTTATCAACGAAAGTAGCAGCATGTACAATTTTTGGTATTTTTTTCGTAATTATTGTTGTTGATTTCTTTTCCTCTCCATTATTGCAATCTAGAAGTTATGCAGAAAGAATCAAAATACAAGAAGATGGAAATTTTACAGAAGATGTAAGACAAGTGGATTTTTCAGCACTTCCTTTGCTTGACAAAGATTCTAGTTCTAAATTAGGTGACCGTGTCATGGGTCAAATGCCAGAAATGGTTTCTCAATTCTATGTTTCGGATATGTATACACAAATTAACTACAACAACAATATTGTGCGAGTTACACCACTAGAATATAACGGATTCTTTAAATACATCAACAATCGTAAGCAAGGAGTAACGGGGTATATTACTGTTAATTCCGTAACAGGAGAAAGCAATCTAATAAAATTAGATAAAGGAATGAAGTATGTTCCATCAGCAATTCTAGGAGAAGATTTATACCGTCATTTAAGATGGAGTTATCCTACCGATATTTTTGGTGAAGAAAACTTTGAAATTGATAATGATGGGAATCCTTATTGGATTGTACCTGTTATGAAGTATACAGCAGTAGGTTTAAAACGGGAAGTAAAATCAGTTATCATTATGGATCCGATTACAGGAAAAAGTGATAAATATAAAGTAGAAGAAGTTCCAAGTTGGGTCGATCATGTTTATGAAAGCGATTTAATTATTGAACAAGTAGATGACTGGGGACAATATAAAACTGGATTTTTAAATTCTCTCTTTGGTCAAAAAAATGTCGTTATGACAACCGAAGGATACAATTATACAGTTATGAATGATGACGTATATTTATATACCGGAATTACATCAGTTAGTAATGATGAAGCGAATGTTGGATTTATTATGACGAACATGAGAACAAAAGAAACAACCTATTATGCCGTTCCAGGAGCAGAAGAATTTTCTGCGATGGCTTCTGCGGAGGGGCAAGTACAACAGATGAAATATACAGCAACATTCCCACTTCTTATTAACTTGAACAACAAACCAACGTATTTAATTTCTTTAAAAGATGACGCAGGGCTCGTTAAGATGTATGCGTTTGTTGATGTTGCAGATTATCAAAAAGTGGTAGTAACCAATTCTTCAGAAGGAATCCAAAAAGCAGCAGAAAATTATTTAGGAGATTCTTCTATTGAAGCAAGTGAAAAAGATCAAAGTAAAGAAATTACGGTTTCAAAAATTACTTCTGCAACGATTGATGGCACAACCTATTATTATATAGTTGATGAAAACGGTAAAAAATATCGTGCATCGATTAAAGTAAATAGCAGTTTTCTTCCATTTGTGGAAAAAGGAACATCTATAAAAGTTTGGTATAAAACAGAAAAAGATGTAACAGAACTTACAAAAGTGGAATAAAATGAAATAGAAAGAGATATACTGAAGAAGAGATATATCTCTTTTTCCCTGCCAAAAAAAGGAAAAAAGGGAAAAATTTGTAGAAAAATCAAAAAAAGTGTTGACAGAAAGTAAAAAAGAATGATATATTGAATGGGCAACGACGAAAAAGCAAGGGTGTTTACGAA
>CANQHK010000074.1 GCA_947623645.1 uncultured Bacilli bacterium | reverse complement strand
CGGGTGGAACTGGAAGTAAGATTGAAAATTCCACAACTGTAACGATTACAGCAGCACAAACGTTATATGCTAATTGGCAAGCCAACACTTATACAGTAACCTTTAATGCAAGTGGAGGAAGTGTAAGCCCATCTACTCTAACAGTAACGTATGGTTCTACTTACAAAAGTTTACCAACTCCGACCAGATCAGGATATACCTTTCTTGGATGGTATACAGGAACGGGTGGAACTGGAAGTAAGATTGAAAATTCCACAACTGTAACGATTACAGCAGCACAAACGTTATATGCTAATTGGAAAGTAGACCATTATATTTTATATGATGGTGCACATGGAATTAATCGTTTAGGTACTAGTTGGACAACTAAAAAATATGATGTTGGAAATAATGTGGGAAAATTTAAAATTGCTACTGATTATATCTATGTTAAAGGATACTATTCTGGCTATGGTGGAGGACTTAAAGCCTGGTCCCCTTTATTTGATACACAAGGGTATCCATATATTTATGTAATAACGAATGCAAAACAGTATTCTTCAACCTTGCATCTAACAACAACAGTAGGAGGAAGTACGAAAGCAAGTGATGAACTTCTATCAGGATCTACTGCAACAAAAGTATTAAATAAAAGCCAAATTTATTCTGGAGTCAAAAATGCTTCTGTTTATATGTCAGCATATTCAGATGGAGGAGGAGAAGGAAGGGTTAATCTATATAAAGTAGTTTTATCAACTCTATCCAATCTTTCTTTATCAACGGTTGAAGGTTACCAATAAAATTTGCATTGATGAAAAAATGAATAATTATAAATTAAAAAATGTTAGCTAAAATTTTACAGTAAAGTAGGAAAAATTCCTACTTTTTTCTTGACAGAATTGATGGGGGGGGGGGTACAATTATAATGAGAAAATATAAAATATGAGGAGTGGTTCAAATGTCTGAAAGCAAGAAAAAAATTCAAGTTGCAAAGATCAGTATCTTTATAACAAGTATTTTTGTTATCTTTTTAAGTGTGACCTATGCCTTCATCAATTTAACCTTAGCTGGAACAAGACGTCAAGTAATAACGGTTGGTGATTTAAAATTATATTTGCAAGAAGATAAAGAATTAACCCTTTCTGATGCTTTTCCTATGTATGATGAAGTAGGTTTAATTCAAGATTCTTATGACTTCAGGTTAGTGAATGAAAGTAAAAAAGATGTAGAGTATATTTTACAATTAGAAGATGTTACCAAAACAGAAAACAAATTAGCAACGAATATTGTTAAATACGGATTAACAAAAGATAATGCAACTCCTAAGGTTAATTATTTATCTGCTGTAGAAACGAATGACCTCATTATCGATGAAGGAACGATTTTTAAAAATACAACGATTCATTACAGTTTAAGACTATGGATTGATAGTGAAGTAACAGACAATAATCAAATTAAGAATAAAAGTTTAAGTTATAGAATTCATGTAGAAACAGGTCAGATATCAGAAATAAAATTTCAAGAACAAATTGGAATGATGAAACAGATATCTTCGGATTATAGTGAAGGATTTTATCAATATAAAACATCCATCAGTAGTATTGTTATAGAACCAACAATCAATATTCCAGAAGGAATAGAAAAAGGAAAGAGTTGGGATATGAGTGCAAATGGAGATAAAACCGTTATGGCCTATATCGAAGATGATGGAACACAAACAGATAATTATAAACTTCATATCCAAGGAACAGATCAAGTCTATGCAAATAAAGATAGTTCTTATCTATTTGATAGCTTTACTTCTTTAAAAAACATTGAGGGAATTGAACACTTAGATACATCAAAAGTTGAAAATATGAATTATATGTTTAATAATTGTACTTCTTTAGAAAGTTTGGAGGTTGGACATTTTGATACTTCGAATGTTATAACGATGGTTCGATTATTCCATGAATGTTCTAAATTAACTACATTAAGTGTAGAAAATTGGAATGTATCAAAAGTTAATAATTTTCAAGGAATATTTAGGAACTGTAGTAACTTAATAGAGTTAAATGTAAGCAGTTGGGTAACAGATAGTGCTACAAATATGCAAGATATGTTTGATGGATGCAGCAGTTTAACAAGTTTAGATGTAAATTCATTTAATACGAAGAATGTTACAACAATGCAAGGAATGTTCCAATTATGTAGAGGTTTAACCAATTTAAATATAGAAAATTTTGTAACGGATAAAGTAACCAGCATGCATGTAATGTTTAGCAGATGCAGTGGCTTAACAACTCTAAATGTAAAAAATTTTAATACTTCCCAAGTTGTTAATATGAGTCTGATGTTTTATGGATGTAATAGTTTACAAACAATAGAGGGAATAGAAAATTTTCAAACTGAAAATGTAGTTGATATGAGCAAAATCTTTTCGGCAGAGGATGATCAAAATCCAATGAAATTAACAAGTTTAAATATTGGAGGATGGAATACTCAAAATGCAATCTATATGAGTTCTATGTTTAATGGATGTTCTCAACTTACAAATTTAGATTTGAGTAATTGGAAGACAGAAAATGCAGAAAATATAGCCGGGCTATTTCGAAATTGTACATCTTTACAAAGTGTAAATTTAACAGGATGGAAAACTTCAAAGGTTAAAAATATGAATGCATTATTTAGTAAGGATAGTCAGTTAACAACGATCTCAGGAATAGAGGATTTTGACACATCTCAAGTTACCAATATGCAAGCAGTTTTTGGAGCAACAATCGTTTCAAGATTAGATTTAAGTAGGTGGGTTACAGATAAAGTTACAAATATGGAGAGTATGTTTAATGGATGTGAGGTAACTTACTTAAACTTAACAAATTGGGATACAAAGAATGTAGAGAATATGAGTTCTTTATTTCGTTATTGTACAAAGTTAACAAAAATAGAGGGACTCGAAAATTTTAATACAGAAAATGTTACAAAAATGCAAATGATGTTTTCGGGATGCAGAATTATTGAAAATCTTAATCTAACAAACTTTAATACAAAAAAAGTTGCAGATATGAAATGGATGTTTGATAACTGTTTAAGATTAACAACATTAAATTTAAGTAGCTTTGATACTTCCAATGTTGAAGATATGAGTTATATGTTTGAAAAGGATTCTCTGCTAACAACAATTACTTATGGAGAACATTTCGTTCATAAAGAGGGTGCTCTTACAGTGGACATGTTCAATGAATGTAAAGCACAAAAACCATCTGGAACAACTTGGGAAAACATTACAGATTGGGAATAATCGAATAAAAAGGCTAGTCAATTGATGACTAGCTTTTTCACTTTTAATTTTGTTTACAATTTTCTATAAAGTCCAACAACTTTTCCTAAAATGGTAACTTTGTCTAAAATAATTGGATCCATGGAATCATTTTCTGGTTGTAAGCGAAAATGTCCTTTTTCTTTATAATAAGTTTTAACAGTTACTTCATTGTTTTCCGTCATAGCAACAACGGTATCACCATTATGAGCAACATTTTGTCTTTCTACAATAATAATATCCCCATCATAAATTCCTACATTAATCATACTTTCTCCACTAACACGTAGAGTAAAAACATCTTTTTTCTTTTCTACTAAACTTGCTGGAAGAGAGAAATATTCATCTGGCATTTCAATTGCTTCAATTGGAAGACCTGCAGTAACTTTACCAAGAAGGGGAACATCGATGACAGATTCTTTCTTTTCTAAAAATTCATTTGGAACCAATAATTCGATGGTTCTGTTTTTTGTTTTATCTTTTTTGATATATCCTTTTTCTGCTAATTGACAGATATGAAATTGTGTCGTAGCACTAGAAGATAATCCAACACGATTTCCGATTTCTCGAACCGTAGGAGGATAACCTTTTTCTGCGATTGCTTGTTTGATAACTTTTAAAACACGAGCTTGCTTTTCCGTAAGCTTTTCCATAAAACACGTCCTTTCTTTCTTTTTTTTACAACTTCAGTATAGCATATAATTTTCTATTTTACAATACTTTTTTCGAACAAATGTAAAATAGAACAAATATTTTATTTTTTTTAGAAAAACTTATTGACACGAACAAACATTTGTATTATGATAAAGTTGTAAAAAAAAGAAAGAGGTGTAAGATTATGAAAATGAAAAAAAATGTAAAAATATTATTAGGAGTTTATATCGGAACATTTTTATTTGCCTGTCTACTTGCAAACAGAATGCAAAAATTAGAAGTAAATGAAGATTTAAGAAACAAAAACGAAAGTATTGTGATTCGTATTCAATGATACTTTTCGAAATCGTTTTCCTATGATATACTATAAGTGGTGACGTGAAATGAAACAAGCAAACATTCGCAACTTTTCAATCATTGCTCATATTGATCATGGTAAAAGTACTCTTGCTGATCGTATATTAGAAAAAACCAATGCTGTTAGTCTTCGAGAAAGTAAAGATCAAATGTTGGATGCAATGGATATCGAAAGAGAAAGAGGAATTACTATCAAACTGAATGCAGTAGAATTAAATTATCATTATCAGGGGGAAGATTATATTCTTCATTTAATCGATACGCCAGGACATGTCGACTTTACGTATGAAGTATCTCGTAGTTTAGCGGCTTGTGAAGGAGCAATACTTGTCGTTGATGCAGCGCAGGGAATCGAGGCACAAACTTTAGCGAATTTGTATTTAGCCTTAGAAAACGATTTAACGATTATTCCTGTTATCAATAAAATTGATTTACCGAATGCGGATGTTTCAAAAGTTACAGAGGAATTAAAAGAAACGGTTGGATTTTCGGAAGATGAAATTATTTTAACCAGTGCTAAAAATGGAGTAGGAATTGAAGAATTGTTAGCTGCTATTATTGAAAAAATACCTGCTCCAAAGGGAAAACAAGAAGAACCTTTACAAGCTTTAATTTTTGATTCTCTTTTTGATTCTTACCGAGGAGTTGTAGTATCTTGTAGAGTGATGAATGGAGTGTTACGAAGAGGAGATAAGATACAGTTTATGGAAACCGGTGCAACCTATGAAGTTTTGGAAGTAGGAGTCATGACTCCTAAAGAAAAAAAGAAAGATGCTTTGTATCCAGGAGATGTTGGTTTCATTACAGCAAGTATTAAAAGTATCGAAGATGTAAAAGTAGGAGATACAATCACTTTGAAAGAAAATCCTGCCAAAGTTCCTCTTCCTGGATATAAACCTATGAAATCGATGGTTTTTTGTGGAATTTTCCCTGTTGAAACCAATCGTTTTGAAGATTTACGAGAAGCATTACAAAAGTTAAAACTGAATGATGCATCTTTGACCTTTGAACCAGAAACATCGAAAGCTTTAGGGTTTGGTTTTCGAACAGGTTTTTTAGGACTTCTTCATATGGATATTATTAAAGAAAGATTGGAAAGAGAGTATCATCTTGATTTAATTGTAACTGCTCCTTCTGTAGTTTATGAAGTGGAACTTACAGATAAGAGTGTTGTAATGGTGGATTCTCCATCCAAATTTCCAGATCGTGGAAAAATCCAAAAAGTCAAAGAACCTTATATAAAAACGAGTATTTTTACACCAAGTAATTTTGTCGGAGCAATTATGGAACTTTGTCAAAATAAACGCGGAACGTATATAGGAATGGAATACATTGATAAAGAACGAGTCAATATTCACTATGATCTTCCGTTATCCGAAATTGTCTATGACTTTTTTGACAAATTAAAATCTTCCACCAAGGGGTATGCTTCTTTTGATTATGAAATGATCGGATATAAAGAAAGTGATTTAGTAAAAATGGATATTCTTTTAAATGGTGAAATCGTCGATGCTTTAAGTGTAATCGTCCATAAAGATTTTGCTTATAAAAGAGGAAGAAGTGTCGTTGAAAAATTAAAAGAAACAATTCCAAGACAAATGTTTGAAATTCCTGTTCAAGCATCGATTGGAAGTAAAGTAATCGCAAGAAGTACGGTAAAAGCTTTAAGAAAAGATGTTC
>CANQHK010000073.1 GCA_947623645.1 uncultured Bacilli bacterium | reverse complement strand
ATCATGCCTTTTTTATTAATTACTATTTTCAAAGAACTATTTTTCTATCTTTTTTGATAGATTTATATTAAAATTTTCCATTTTAATATCTTTTTTATCTAGTATGTCTAGTTTTCCATAAAACTTTTCACACTATCTATCTTTATTATAATGAGTTTTTTTTCGCTTGTCTATACACCATAAATTATTTTACAAAACTTGACAAACTTAAATTTAAATAATCATCTTTAAAAGAAGGGTTGAAAAGAAATCCAAAAAAGGCCATTTTAACGTTATCTAGTATAAAATAAGCGTAATTTTTTCTTATTTGATATACTATTCTACATATTTTTTTACCATTATTTACCATTATCTGTAGAGATTAAAAGATTTTTAAATTGCTTTCTATAAAATGATAATGAGGTTAGTGGTATTATGGAATATTATCAAAAAATTAGAAATGTAAGAGAAGATTTGGATATTAAACAATATCAATTTGCTAAAAAAATTGATGTATCTGCAAAAGCTTATAATTTATATGAAAACGGACTTCGTTCAATTCCCTATGACACTTTAAATAAAATACTAGAAGTTCTTGAATTAAGCCTAGATTATATATTAGATTTTTCGAATCAAAAAAATTATTCTAATTTAAAACCAATCAACCTAGATATTCTTTGTCAAAATTTAAAATTCTATAGAAAAAAGATGCACTATTCTCAAGAAAAAATGGCATCTTTACTAAATTGTAACCAACAAACTTTAAGTGAATATGAACACGGAAACATCAAAATTCCTATTCCATCTTTAAAAAAATTTTGTGAAATTGTTAATATTTCAGCAGACACTTTAACAGGAAGAACCAATAAAATTATAAAAATAAGTAAAGTTCATCAATAATTATACTTTAAAACAACTTCCTCCAATAAATTCTCTTAATACAGAATCAATTGGAATTTCTTCCGAGCTGATCGGTAAAAAAACTCTTAAAAAGTTAATTAATCTTCTGGCATCTTCATAATAAGGGGAATGAATATCAACAGAATACAAAAGAGGTTCGACATAAATTTTTAAAACACCAATTTCATAAATCATTGCTGTATTTAAAGTATAATCAGCTACATCTTGATAAGGGAAAATATATTTTTCCTCTCCTTCTCTTACCTTATGCCAATGCTCTAATGTTTGAGAAACATTATATCCTCTCGTTCGATTATCCCGTACAATTCTTCTCAATAAACGATTATCCGTTGTTGCAATTCGAACATGTTTATCAATATTTAATTCCGTTAAAGCCGATAAATAAACTTTAACTTTTTTATTTTGAGGAATATCTTTTAAAATTTCAGGATTTAACACATGAAGCCCTTCAATTAATAAAATTTCATTTTCTTCTAATACAGTCTTATCTTTAAACTCCTTAGAACCTGTTAAAAAATTATAAGTTGGAAGAAAAACTTCTTCATGATTCAAAAGTTTCTTCATAGCATCATTAAACAAATCTAAATCAAGCGCTTCTAAGCCCTCATAATTCGGTTTACCATCAACATCCAAAGGAGTTTCTTTTCGTTCTACAAAAAAATCATCCATAGAAATTACTCGTGGTTTTACGCCACAATTTTTTAAACATAAAGCAAGTTTATTACAAGTAGTTGTCTTTCCAGAGGAAGAAGGACCAGCCAGAAGGACAAATTTTACCTCTTTCTTATCAGCAATTTTTTTAGCTAAATCAAGAAGCTCTGCATTTTTTTTGATTTCTTCCATTCGAATGATATCATTAATTTTCGACTTCGATACTTGTTCATTTAAATCAGAAACATATTCAAGTCCAATTGTTTTCGCCCAACTTCTAGAAGTCTTAAAGAGATTATAAATATTATGTCGATGTTCATAGGGCTTAATTTTCTCATGATAGTAAGCAGTTGGAAATCTTAAAACAAACCCCTTAGGATCAAGATAAGTAAGTGCAAAATGACGAAGAACTCCTGTACGTATAGGCATTTTACTATAAAAATAATCATACGAGTTTTCTAATTTATATAACGTAATATAAGTATCTGTATTATACCGCATTGATTTTACTTTTTCATATTCCTTTTTCTCTTCAAAATATGCAATTGCATTTCGCCTTGCAATACTAATTTTTTGAATAGGAAGATCTTGATAAATCAAATCCTTCATAATCTCTTGCAAACTTTCTAACTTTGCTGGAGTAATCTCTTCTTCTGTTGTTATAAAAAGACCTTTATCCAAAGAATGATTGACTTTAAGAGTTTTATTCGTTAATTTTTTATAAGAATGAGCCATCAAAAAAATAAGTGCATTAATATAAATTTGGTTTGCATTATCGTCCGTTAAATCAAAAAACTCTACCGCACAATCGGTATTGACTTTTCCACTTAATTCCTGCCACTCCCCATCAATCTTAGCAAGAATAATTTCATAGCGAAAATCATCTTTTACCAACTTACTAACTTCCTCTAATGTCGTTTGCCTTTCTACTTCAAATGTTTTATCATGAATTGTAATTGTTACTGTTTCTTTCATCGAATCACCTTTTATTCTTTTCTATAACATTATACCATATTTTTTATTTTTCATGAATATTTTTTGCAATTCTTTACTATCATATAGATAGGTGATTAATATGGGACTTGTTCCAATGGTTGTAGATAAAGAAGGAAACGGAGAAAGAAGTTATGATATTTATTCTAGACTTCTAAAAAACAGAATTATTATTTTAAGTGGAGAAATTACAGATGAATCAGCAAATAGCATCGTTGCTCAACTTCTATATTTAGATTCGATCAATCATGATGATATTTCCATTTACATCAATTCTCCCGGAGGGTCAATTACCGCTGGAATGGCAATTTTTGACACGATGAATTTTGTAAAAAGTGATGTGTCTACAATTTGCTTAGGAATGGCGGCTAGCATGGGGGCATTTTTACTTTCCTGTGGAAAAAAAGGAAAACGTTATATCTTACCAAATGCTGAAGTCATGATTCATCAACCACTAGGAGGTGCACAAGGTCAAGCAACAGAAATCAAAATTGCTGCAGAAAGAATTCTCAAATTAAAAAAGAAACTGAATGAAATGCTAGCAGAAAATACAGGGAAACCGCTAGAAGAAGTAGAAAAAGATACCGACAGAGATTATTTTTTAACAGCAGAGGAAGCAAAAGATTATGGTCTTGTAGATAAAATTATAAAAAGTAAGTAAAAAGGCAAAAATGTCTTTTTTTTATGCTATAATATTTTTCAGGGAGGGTCGAAAAATGTCAAATTATTTGCCTTTAAGCCAAACGACACAAGCAGCAAAAATCCTCTTAAATGTCTTTGGTTTAAAGTTAGAGGAAAGCGAAGAAATAGAGAAAGAAAAAATTTTAAAAATAACAAATTCAAAAGAAGAGGAAGTTGGCTTTTTAAATTTTCAAGAAAATCTAATCTACCTAGAAGCACTTTCTAATTTTGGTCTTTTAAAAGCAAATTATGAATACGCACCAATCTATAGTTTTATTGATTATAAAAGAGATAAAGCTGAAAAGTTCCTATGGAAACACGATATTCAATTTGAAGTAGAAGATAAAATACAAGGAAACTTTCTTTTAGAATGTTTCATGGATACCTCTTTGGGATATTCTTGCATCGCTCATCCAACATTAGAATATAAAGTAAATGATCATGAACAAATACAATTAAAATTTTTAAATCATCAAGTTTTCTCAATAAAAATATTAACGGATAATCAAAAAGAAGAAATTGATATAATGCCTTATGATAAAAATTCCATTCGTCAATTAATTCACTGCATAACAGTAGGAAATTGGGATTACAAAAAGAAAGGTTATCCATATCGAAAATATGCTGGAATTTTAAAAAAAGGAGAAAACAATAACAAAGAAATAAGAAGTCTAGTTTTCTTAAGCAGGTATGATAAAGAGGATTATTATATAGAAAAAATTTATGCAAGAAACAGTGAGGATGAAAAAGAATTTACAATTCAAAAAGGGCTTCTTATGAAAAGTATTGACACAGATATGGAAAAAAGAGTAAAAGAAGTAAAAGATAAACTAACAGAAAATGGTATTTCTTTAATGGACAACCTCATTAGTATTTGTCTTGATAGTTATACAGATGAAGAAATACAAGCACTTCTTGGACTCGAAAGAAAAAAAGAATCTACTCTAACAGAAACCTACTTCAACTTAAAGGAAGTAAAACAAAAAGTATTATCCAAAAACAAAAAATAGTGAGTCTTATAAATTCACTATTTTTTAATGAACAAAAATAATAAGATAACGTTACTATGGACTTTTACCCGGTTAGAACGAGACGGGAACCGACGTCCGTGTAGACACCACCTGTATCCCTACCGAAGTTGAACTGGCCTGCCAAAACTCCATTGTTGAAATACCCGCCCCGAGCGACCCAGGAGAAGGTAGTGTCAACAAAGTACGAAGTGTCGGCGTACCAGGAATTATGACTTCTTTTAGTTCCATCTTTATCGAAATAAGAATAAAATGGTCCCATCTCTCCCGTTGCATCTCCTAAAATTCGATTCTTATAACTTGTTTCATTATTATTATTTAAATATTTATCAAAATATTTAGCATAAGTTTGCAATTGTTCAGCAGTAAGGCCAGATAACTCCGCTCCATGACCTTCCATATAAGAAGCCATGTATTCATGACATCCTCCAGACATATCATAAATTCCAGTGATATTTCCCGTTGAACTTGCTAAGTATCCGGTTGGTGTGTTATAAGGTTGCGTTACATCGGCATCTGCTCCACTAATTCCTTCATAACTGCTTTGATCTAGATTCGCTGCTCCTGAATATCCTGTTAAATAACTAGAATTATTATTAATATTTACTTCTGTTCCAATTCCATAAATAGAATGTGATAGATAAGCTACTGCTCCCCACTCTGTATTTTTCATCATATGACTTCCTAAATTTTGTTTATAGTCTAAAGCTGTATGAAAAATATTTCCTATCGTTATATTTCTCCATGAATAAACATTTGGTTTAATAATAACATTAGCTGAAGCGTTTGTATTTTTCTCTGCTCCTTCTTTACTCCATCCTGTTGTTGTAATTGAAGCATTTACATTTTGATTTTGATTGTATCCTGTTTCAAATTTTCCTACCCAAATTCCTGAAAGTGCTTGTTCTTCTAATGTAAAGGCTGGATGTGTCATATATTCTCCTACTGCACAGTTTCCTGAGTTTCCAGAAGTTTTTGTTGTTACACACTCTGTTCCGTTTAGTTCTTTTGTTGACTTTTCTTTCGGCTCAAATACAATGTCAATAAGTCTTGCACTACCAAACATATTGTGAACATTGGTTGCAGCATTTTCTTTGCTATTATTATCTACCATCATATTAAAATCTACGTTATTCTCATATTGTCCTAAATCCCATATCTTATATTTATATCTTGGAATCCAAACAAAATAACTTTGAATATCTTTTTCTTCGATAATATCTCCTACATGGTAAGTTTTACTTGGAGTATTTACTAGAATTACTGCATTCGCCCATTCTTTTTCAGAATAATTATACCATGGTGAATAAAGACTTGCATAATGGACAATTCCCTTTCCATTTAAAGTTACTGGAATCATTCCTTCTCCTAACACTGGATCTGCTCCATTTAATATGGAATCTTTATATACATCACTTGCTCTTTCTGTTATCCTTGTAAATCCTTCTTCTACATCAACATTATTATTTGGAAGTCCTCCTCGCACACTAATTTCTAGATTGACAGCTGTTTCATTTTGATTATGGATTGCTAAATAAATTTGTTTCGTTGCATTTGGTTCGATTGTATCAGCAGAAGGACTTGTTGAAAGTTTATCACTGCTTTCAATATATCCTACTTTTACATTTGCTATTGTTCTATAAACAAAAGCATATTTGCTTTCGATTTCATTGGTACTATTAAGTTCTATATGAACTACTTTATATCCACCTGCATCAACATAAATGCCCTTCTCGATATCTTC
>CANQHK010000072.1 GCA_947623645.1 uncultured Bacilli bacterium | reverse complement strand
ATTTTTCTCATTTTTTTCTTGACATTTTTGATGGGGGGGGGGTACTATAGTTATTAAGAGATAATAGGAGGGAGTGTTACAATTATGAAAAATAAGCAAAAATGGCTTTTTCTATTTCTAATGGTTGTTTTGATGATTACATTTATTGGTGTAACCTATGCTGTTTTTTTCAAGACACTTTCCGGAAATAAAAAATATATTCTAAGATACAGTGATTTGGAACTTCAATTTGATGAAAGTAAAACGAATGGAAGTATTGTTTTAGAAGATATGATTCCTATGAGTGATGCAGATGGAAAACTAAATCCGACTTATAAATTTTCTTTATTAAACCTTGGAAAAAAGGATATTTATTATACGATTTCTATTATTGAAGATGAGGTAGAAAACTCAACAGTAAGCAAGAATATTCGTTACCATTATACAAGAGATACTGGAAATATCAATCAAACTAGAAATATAACAGAACAACAAGATGAAACCGGAAACTTTTATTTAGAAAGAGATATTATTCCAGGAAATACAACCTATCATTATACTTTTCAAATGTGGTTAGATTATGATGCAGGAAATGATGCGATGGGGACAGAATATTCTATCCATTTAGAAATTGAAGGAAAAACAGAAATGACTTTAACTTATAATGGAGAAACTCCGACCAATTATATTAGTGCTAATGAAGAAGATGTCTTTACTCTTACAAATTTTAATGGTGTCTATAATCAAACATTTCCTTTGTTTAATATTTATACTTATGGAATTCAACCTACAGATTGGTTTGAAATGTCTTTTACTTTAGAATATACGGATTTGCAAATAGCAGACAATCAAAGAAGTTTTGTTGCTTTTCAAGGAAAAGGAGATGTGACTCAATGGAATCCTGCTTTTCTTTCATGGACACAATACGATCTTAATGAAAGTGGAAATATTAATGTAAAATATTATTTGCAATTGCCACAAGAACGGTTGAAAAATCATCTTTTTCAGATTGGTTTTAGAACGGATTATTTTACAAGTGGGACGATTAAAATATCCAAAGTAAAGTTTAAAAAGGTATATAGTCAAGAACAAAGATTTCAACAAATACAAAAGAAACATTATGGAGATACAATTGGAGAATTACCCCAAAATTTAACCGATCGAAGTTATCAATTTTTAGGGTGGTATCAAGAAGATAACGAAATAACAGAAGATACTCCTGTTCCAGAAGTAGATCGTGTTTATCAGGCTAAATGGGAACCTACTCAAAATACTTTAACAATTAACCCAAATGGAGGAAATTATCAAGAAAGTAGTGCTTCCGTAACAAAAAATATAACGGATAAATCTTATACTTTTTTAGATACACCAACAAAAAGTAATTCTACTTTCGATGGATATACTGTCAATGGGGAAGGAAGCTTTGTGAAAGGATTATCCCTTAATGATATACAATATTCTGAAGGCTTAACACCTGCTAAAAAGACAGATACAGCAGGAAATTATTGGAATTTTTCGTATACAAGTCCAACTACAGTTGTGGAGAATAAATGGTTAGCTATTGGTTTTCCTTCTTATCCTTATGAATCTGGACATACTTATGAAGTTGAATTTAAAGTAAGGATTAACAAATTAAATGGAACTTATATTTCATTTCGACATTCTGGTTTTGGCAACGATTATGCTTATGAATCTTATCATCCAATATGGATTAATTATCCTAGCAATAGTCCAAAAGGAGAATGGTTAACAGGGCATATGACTAGGACATTTATTGGGTCAACTATTGAACATCCTAAGGAGGGGACGAAACCTATTCAACCTAATTTTGAAATGTTTACAGATAACATAAAAAATCAAAATGTAGAAATTGACTTTGATATAAAAGATGTTGTGATTCGAGATCTTTCAACTGATACCCTTGTTCAAGCAAGTGAACCAACCTTTTATTCAAGATATGGAGATGCTACCTTAACAGCCAATTGGAGTTAATAATTTGTATTTTTTATAGAAATATTTTCGGCGAGAGAACTGTTTTCTCTCGCTGGTTTTTTCTCAAATTTAACGCATCAATTTTATACATTATATTG
This sequence comes from uncultured Bacilli bacterium, assembly GCA_947623645.1. Lineage (GTDB taxonomy): Bacteria > Bacillota_I > Bacilli_A > RF39 > UBA660 > MGBC162581. Next base: position 4,015 of record CANQHK010000072.1, on the reverse strand, counting down.
ACAAATTTAAAGGAAAAATGGTAAAATCATTTAAGATAGGAGTGATTGTTATGGCGAAGAAGAAAAAGAAGACCAATCGTCAAAACGGTTTTATTGCAACAGCTGTACTATATTCTCTTGTTGTTTTAACCTCTACAGTTTTATTTATTAATGTTCGAAATTTAGCAACGACTAGGGAAGTAGAGAAAGATACAGCAAGTGGAGCGAAAGATAAACTTTTGTATTATACCATTGTTTATAATGGAAATGGAAGTACCAGTGGTTCTATGGAAAAAACGAGAATGTCAGCTTATCGACTAGAAGCTTTGGCTGAAAATAAGTTTCAACGAACCGGATATACTTTTTATGGATGGGCCTTAACAAGTGATGGTGCAAAGAAATATGATGATAGACAAATGGTCAATTTAATCTCTGATCATATAACGGGAGTAGGAGAAGAATATACGCTCTATGCGAATTATCAAGCAAATACTTATAAAGTAACGTTTAACTCGAACGGTGGAAATGCAGCGAACCCAGCTAATAAGGATGTAAAGTATGATTCTCCATATGGAGATATGCCTTCTCCAACCAAAACCGGATATACTTTTGCAGGGTGGTATACAGCGGCAAGTGGAGGAACAAAGGTAGAAACAACAACAACGGTCAAAACAGCAAGTGCCCATACACTATATGCTCACTGGACGGCTAATAAGTATCGGGTAACTTTAAATGCCAATGGAGGAAGTGTAAGTCCAAATACCAGAGATGTAACGTATGATTCTACGTATGGAACTTTACCAAATGCAACAAGAGCTGGATATACATTCAAAGGATGGTTTACAGCAACGAGTGGCGGAAGTCAAGTTACATCAGGAACGAAAGTAACGATTACAGCAGCACAAACCTTATATGCAAGGTGGCAAGCAAATTCTTATAAAGTAACCTTTAATTCGAATGGAGGAAGTACACCAAATCCTACAAGTAAAAATGTAACCTATGATTCTACGTATGGAACTTTACCAACTGTAAGTAGAACGGGATATACTTTCAAAGGGTGGTTTACTGCAACGAGTGGTGGAAGTCAAGTAAATACTGGAACAACCGTAAAAATAACGGGAGCGCAAACTTTATATGCAAGGTGGCAAGCAAACTCTTATAAAGTAACCTTCAATTCGAATGGAGGAAATGCAGCAAACCCAGCAAGTAAAAATGTAACGTATGACTCTACCTATGGAGCTCTACCTTCTCCAACTAGAAATGGATTTAAATTCTTAGGATGGTTTACAGCTGCAAGTGGAGGAAGTCAAGTAACGACAGGTACAAAAGTAAAAATAACAGGAGCACAAACATTGTATGCTCATTGGAAAACCGATTATTTAGTTCTTTATAATGGTGCTAAAGGAATCAACTTACTAGGAGCTCAAAATCTATGGAAAACAGCAAGAGCTTCTGGAAAGAATACAGGAACTTTTACAATTACGGACCAATATATTCAAGCCAAAGGAAAATACAAAGATGGTAATGGAGGATCAATTCAAGCATGGTCACCACTCTTTAATACACAAGGCTATAAATATATATACTTGATAACCAATGGTAGAAGTTACTCTACAGGTCTTCAACTAAAGAAAAGTGTTAAAGGAAGTACAGCTGCAAGTGCGGATATCTTTTCTGGAGGAACTAGTAGTGCTTCTAGAAAACTTTATTGGACGAGTATATATAGTGGTGTAACACAAGCTTCCCTTTATCTATATGCCTATTCGGATGAAGCTGGATCAGGAAATGTAAAAGTCTATAAAGTTGTGTTGTCCAATACAAGTAATTTAAGTCAGACAACGGTTGAAACATACTAAAAAATAAGGATGGTGAAGCAAATGAAAGATAAAAAAATAACGATCATCATAGGGGTATCTCTTCTTTGCATTATGGGAGGAATTTTGGCTTTGCTTTTTACAAATTCTACGAATGAACAAAAACTTCATGGGAAAGGTTCTCTTCCAAGCAATGCTTTAGTTCTTCCAGATGCTAAGAAGGTCTCTAAATTGGATGAATATCAGCAACAAGCCCTTTTACAAATTGCTTTTACAGAAGAGCCTCGGCTTTATTTAGAAATGCCTTCAATTCATCTCAATGATTTCTCTTTTCCAGAAAAGTATCAAGATTGTTCTGGAGATCTTTCTTTTTCTCCTAATGGAAAATTTCAAAATTGGAATTTTCAAACATCTTGTGGGGATGATTCTTCATCAACGAATACGTATATTTTTGGAGTAACTGATCCGAACCAAAAACTTCTTCTTCAAGAAAAAGTAGGGAAGAATACCGTCATGATTACTTCTGAAAACCTTTATTTTGATTCTTCTGATATTGGGATTTTCTTCTTTGATGAAGCTTATAATTTAAAATGGGAGCAACATATCAAAGTTGGAGAAACAGCAGATTTGTATGTTTCGGATATTTATGCTTTAGATGATGGATTTTATATTCTAGGAGATGCTAAAGGAAGTAATTTTTTAGATCTTGCCTCTATTTCTAATAATTTATCGGAATTTTCTTTCTTAATTCGCTATGATTTATCTGGAAATCGTATATCTACTTTAAATCTTACTTCTTTATCCAGCACGCCCATATCTTCTGTAACTCAAATTTATAAATTGGAAGATAATCTTTTATATCTTGCTGGAAAAGAAGAATTTTTCCAATTAGAAAAGGAAGAGACTCTTCATGCTGTAGAAATTGCTGATTCGGACGTTATTTCATCTGGAATCACGAAGGATCATCACTATTTTGGATATAAAAATGTAGATGTATCTTCTGATGAAGAGAGCTCTTCTTATCTTGGACATGTTGTATACTTTAATGAAGATGGTACAGTAGCATGTGATGTAAAAATGGATGATTTTATGACGTGCAATGAGGATGTTAATTGTGAAGTTACAGATGTTTATTCAATTTCTGATTTTCTCATTGTCATTACAGAATACCAAGCCTTTATTTTGAATGAAGATGGAAAATTAAAAGAAAAAGTAGATTATGGATACGTATTACCAGATCAAGAAAATTTAGAAAATCAAAGTGCTGCAGAAGTTGTTACTGTCTTTGATCATGGAGATTCTTATAGTATTGTTAGTTTTGCAGATGAGACTCATTTATATATTGAAACTTATAGTTATGAACAGAAATTAATTTCGAAATCAAATTATGAAACATACGAATTAAATAAATTATATGGTTTATCGGATTCTACAGTTTTTGAATTTGATAAAGAACATTTTTATGGACAATTCTTTATTAACGACCCCGTTACTGCTTTCGTTAGCGTTCAAACATTTTAAATTTTTAAAGGAATGAATAAATCATTCTTTTTTTGTATAAAATTTTATTTTTGATCCATAATAGGAATGGAGCGTGATAGAGATGAAAGAAAATGAAGTAAATGTATTGGATGAATTAAATAAAGGTGCTTGTATGGGTATGGATGCGATTCATTTTGTCTTGGATAAAGTAGAAGATGAGAAATTGCATGATGTTTTGGAAAAACAATATCAAAAATATCAAGATATTTCTGATGAAATCTGTAAGATTTATCCCGAGTATAGTTCGAAAAAACCACATGAGACGAGTGCTATGACAAAAGCGATGACATGGTATGGAGTGGAAATGAAAACGTTAACCGATCAAAGCAGTTCGAAAATTGCTGAACTATTACTTCAAGGAACCAATATGGGAATTATTGAAGGAAGAAAACTACTAAATCATAAACCTTGTGATGAAGATACTCATCGTTTAGTTCAAGAATATGTAGCAATGCAAGAAGATGCTGTTGAAAAATTAAAACGATTTCTATAAAATATTGGCTGGTTTTCTAAGATGCTTAAAAAAGGCATCTTTTTTGTATTGAAAAGTATAACATCGCTAACTTTCATATTTTTTTGATGACATTTTGATTTTTTTTACGAATAATAATAAGTAGAAGGTAAAATAGGACAAGCCTTCAAGTCGTTTAAAAAGAAGGGAAGTGGTAATATGATAACGA
>CANQHK010000071.1 GCA_947623645.1 uncultured Bacilli bacterium | reverse complement strand
AAGAAACATAGAAGTGCTAAAAAAAGTCCCCAAATTTTTTTCATATAACCACCTAAAAAAATATATGAATTAAAAAGCTTGTTTAGTCCAAATGACTGTAAAAAACCGAATGGAATTGTCTAAGAAATTAAAGAATTATATTGAAGATGCTATTTTGGTGTCTTGCACTTTAAAAGGTGATAATTTTTTAATTAAGTTATCTAAATTTTTAAATTTTGCAAAAAAATATTAGTTTAAAAACAATTCATTTTATTTGATCTTTTGATGTTTAAAAACACTATTTTTTAAATTTGTACTTTGCAGGATCTGTTGGCTCTATTAATGCACACTCCAATAACAAAGAAATTATTTCAGAAGCTCTTGATTTTCTTATATTTAATAATTCTTCTACTTCTTCTCTTCTAAAGTCATATTTATATGTATATTTTTTAAATAGTTTTTCCATTTGATTATAAGTTTGTCTTGTTATATTATTGGGTAAATTTTTATAAAGTTTTATCATAAAATAGTCTTCATCACTCACAAAATTTCCACTTGCAACCGGACTTTTTTCTTCCGCAACCGGACTTTTTTTGTAATAGTTTTTATTTGGAAATATTACTTTAAAAGATGAGATATTAGACGTAAATGTAGGTTTTATATCACAATCATTATAAGATTCGATAATTCGAGTTAATCCGCTTCCTCTTCTTTCCATAAAATGTAGCCTACTAAATATGTCTGAAATAATTCTATTTCTTCTCATAGAGGATATTTTTTTAATATCTAAGTCTTGAACGAAGCTACCATCTATCATACCACCAGGAGAAGTAATTTCTAAACGATTATCGAAAATATCAATATGAATTTCCGAACCGACAATTTGATAATCTCTATGTATAATCGCATTTACAATTGCTTCACGAATTGCTTTAAGAGGATAATCTGCAATTTCAATTCTTTTCATTCCATTTATTTGCCATCCAATTTTAGAATTGTTTTTTATGAATACTTCTGCATTTTCAAGAAGTGATATAATACTCCCAGTATATTCTTTGTCATCTAAGGCATCTCCTAAAGTAGACCCTTTGACCAAACCTATCCATCTTGTGCAAAATATTCTTGATTGAATAAGCATTCCTTGATCCGACAATAGCAACCCAGCATTTGTTACTTTTTCAGTATTTGTAATTAATTCTAATGAAATTAAATCTTTATTTATATTTAGTTCTTTTCCAGTTTCTCTTTTGAGAGTGGCATTTAACAGAGTAAAACTAAGATCGCTTATATTAAACTTACTTGGAAGTTCATCAAAAGTTGTATTTTGACCTTTTAAAATCAAATTATCCAAAACGTGCTTAGGAGCTGGTATTGATTGATTACCAGATCTTATATAAGCCTCTTTTCTTCCATCTGCATCATAATAATAAGGAGTTCTCGGTCCATCTCCTACTTTTATTTCTATAAATTTTTTATTATTTTCTTGAATAATGTTAAGTTCATATCTTGGAAGAGGCGTTATTTTATTATTAATTAGTTCCGTAATTTTTTCTGAATCTTTTTCAATATTTGAAAGACCGATTGGCTTTTTATCTACATCTCTTACTCCAAATAATAAAACACCTCCATTAGAATTTGCAAATGCTGATATAGACTTTAACCAACTTTTGGGTTTCGAATATTCTACTTTTTCTTTAAAATCAATATTTGAACTCTCTACTTTAATATAGTCTTTTAATTTCATAGGATTTCCTCCTTTTTATTTTATTATACACTATATTTTTGTTTTTTTATGTCAATATATCATGCTTTTTTTAATTTCCGTCTATATCCGGACTTTTTTTATTTTTTTTATAAAAAAATCCACTTGTAACCGGACTTTTTTTGCTTATAACCGGACTTTTTTTATTATTTTTAGTATTTTCATCAAAAAAAGCTCTTTTTAGAGCTCTCTAGTTTTCATATATTCCATGAATTTTTTGACGATCGATATCGGTTATATCATCCAATTTCCAAGCATCATCTTTTTTGGTTAAAGTGAATGTAATCGTATACGTTACTTTATCTTTCATATCTTTCATCTTACTGATTTTATAATCCATGAATTTTTCATCGTCGGTTGTACCATCTTCTTTGGTATACTCTTCTCCATTTTCTTTTAAATCTTTATCCGCTTCATCCATGGCTTTGGCATAATCAAAAACTTCTAGTTCGGTTACGATAGATGCATGATCTCCATCGACTGTTTCTTCTTTAATTTTATACGATAGGTTTTGGTATTGTTTTTTCATGAGTTCCTTATATTCTTCTTTTTGATCTTCCGTCATGGTATCATCTGTTTTTAATACATCGTCTAGTTGATTTAAAACTTTCTCATTCATCGTCTGGTATTTTCCTAAAAATTCTTCTACCTCTTTGGTTGGTGTATTCATGACATTATTGCATCCAGATACGAGTAATAAAAGCATAATGCCTGCTACAATTTTTTTCATTTTTTCATCCTCCTATTTGTAGTGTGGTTGATTTTTTTTAATTTATGAGTTATTTTTTTATTTTTCAAAAATTTTTATTCTTTTTTATGATATAATGCTAGTAGAGGAATGGAGGAAATTTTATGAAAACAATATTAACCGGAATTCGTCCGACGGGAAATTTACATTTGGGACACTACTTTGGTGCTGCTTCGAATTGGTTAAAATTGCAAGATGATTATGATTTCTTTTTAGAGATTGCCGATGTGCAGGCATTAACGGATAATTTCCATCAACCAGAAAAACTTGCTTCCAATGTTTTTCTCCTTGCTGTTGATTTACTTTCGATTGGAATTGATCCGAAAAAAGTTCATATTTTTGTTCAATCAAAGATTCCAGAGATTGCTGAACTGACTATTTTTTATTCGAACTTAGTAACGATGTCAAGATTATATAGAAATCCTACAGTTAAAACAGAAATTCAGCAAAAGAAAGCTTTATTTGGTCAACAAGGAGAAAGTGTTACGTATGGTTTTGTTGGGTATCCTGTTAGCCAAGCTGCAGATATTACGGCTTTTCATGGCGAGCTTGTTCCTGTTGGAGAAGATCAGTTACCACTTATTGAACAGTGTCGGGAAATTGTTCGAAAATTTAACTCTATTTACGGAGAAACTTTAATTGAACCAAAACCTCTTTTATCAGAAACTCCTCGAATTAAAGGATTAGATGGTGCAGAAAAAATGGGAAAGAGTTTGGGAAATGCCATTTATTTGAAGGATTCTGAGGAAGAAATCAAGAAAAAGATTATGGGTGCTATCACCGATCCTAAAAAAATTCAAAAAGATGATCCAGCGAATCCTGATGTTTGTATGGTTTACTATTATCATAAATTAATTCATAATGAGAATTTAGAGGTTGTTTGTAAGGAATGTAAAAAAGGAGAACGAGGATGCGTTCAATGTAAAAAAGAACTGATTCAAAAAATGCTTGAATTTTTAAAGCCGATTCAAGAAAAGCAAAAGTATTATTATGAACATAAAGAAGAGGTTTATAAAATTTTAGAAGATGGAAGAAAAGTTGCCAAAGAAAAAGCCGAACAAACAATGAAGGATGTTCGACATTCCATGAAAATTGATTATTAAGACTCGACAGGGTCTTTTTTATTTCTTCTATTTTTACTAATTAACTTCATATCTTCGGTCATAAATTGAATTCTTTCAATAATTCTACGAGCTTTTACTTTTTCTACTCCTCTGTTTGATAAAGATAAATGTTCTTCTAATTCTTCTAGAGTTAAGTTGGAAGTAAAAAATGTTGGTAAACCTTCTTCCATTCGGTATTGTAAGATCGAACCTAGAATTTCATCTCTACCCCAACTGCTTACTACTTCTGCTCCTATATCATCTAATAAGAGAACGGGTACTCTTCGGATATAATGAAATTTTTCTTTGTAATCAGAATCAAAAGATTCTTTTAGGCTTCTTAGAAATTCTGGATAATAAACAATAGCACTGTAAACTCCTCGTTTCGCTAATTCATTAAAGAGGGAAGCAATTAAATAGGTCTTTCCGGTTCCAAAACTTCCATTTAGATAAAGTCCTTTTGGTTTTTCGGAATCGTTATAGTGATCTAAAAAATTTTTAAAATAACGAATTACCTTTAATCTTTCTTTATCTTTGGTATCAATATCGGCAATGCTGGCATTTCGAATAGATTTCGATACTTGGAAAAGTTCAATATTGGATAAATAGGCTTCATCTTTTAATTTTTTTTGCAATTTTTTGCAAGCAACATATTCAAAATTCAAATTTTTACCGTCGACAAGGGGTTTTAAAAGATATCCACATAATTTATTTTTACAACCAGCTAAATCTTCACAATTTAAACAATGATCAAATTCTTCTGCAGCATCTTCTAATCTCGATGTATATTTCATTAAAACTTCTTCTGTTGTAGGAATCGTTTTGACCAATTCTTTAAACTTTTTATTTTGCAGTGCATCTATATAAGATTGTTTTAATTTTTCTCTATCTTCTTTTTCAAAAGATACTATATTTTGAACGGTTTCCATCTTCCCTCACCTATTTCTATTGTACTTGATTTAAGAAAGAAACACAAGAGGACAATTTCTAAAAAGAAAAAGAATATTCCATTTTTTGAAATATTCTTATCGAATCGGCATAAGTTCGATTGTTCCTTGGAATGATTTTCCAACAATTTTAGAGGTATCCATTTGATCTTGAATCCAAAATTTTAATGCATAATCTGCCTTTTCATTTTTATCGAGTGTTTCAAGAGAAATGGTTCCTTCTTCATCTAAAGTTTTAATTTCACTATATTAATCATATAGCGAATAGCATTTGCATCTACTTTATCTTTCGTAGTACCTGTCGTGAATGTCAACTGATATTTTACTTTTTCATTTCCGTTATTGCTTACTTGGAATTCGTACGCTGGAATCGTTTTTCCGATTTCATCAGAAATTGGAAAGTTATAAGCTAAAGCAAAATTGTCTGATTTCTCTTCGAAAGATAAAGCATTCATCTTTCCTAAATAAGAAAGAGAAGCCATCATATCTTTTTGTCTTGGCAAGAAGATAAAACAAGTTGATAAAATCAAAAAGATGGATACAAATACTATGGACAATGAATAATGAAGAATCACTTTCTTCCTATCCATCAGAATAACCCCCTTTAATTTTTATATTTTTTTGCTAAGGTGTTTGTTTCCTTTTCCTTCTTTTGAATTCAGTCTTGCTGTTATTTCAATAATTTTTTCTCGACGATGTTCGTTTCTTCTTCTCTTTAATTCAGAAGATATTTCTTCTAATTTTTCTTCATAACAAGCTCTAGCAATATTTCTTTCTGCTCTATTTTTATCTCTTTGTTGTTTCATTTCTTTTATTATTTGATTTTGCTCTTCTTCTCTTGCTATTTTTCTTTTGAATCTTTCGATTCTATCATCTTCTCTTGATAGAGTTTCTTGATATAGTTTTTCTTCTTGTTTACTTTCTTGAAGTCTTCTTCTATATTCTTCTGAAGATTTCTTTAATTGTTCTTCAATTTCTTTTAGATGTTTTATTTTTAATTCGTTTCGTAATCGATTTGAGTTCTCATCTAATTTTTGAAGAATTTTCTCTACTTTTTTTTCAGTATCGCAAAAGTATGGATCTCTTATAAGATCTAAATCAATATCATATTCTTTTCTTGTTTTTTCTTTTTTTAATACATCGTATGCAATCGTTATTTGATGAAATAACTCCTCTGCCTTTTCATCAGTATTGTTATCTGGATGATATTGAATTGCTGCTTTTTTATAAGCCTTTTTTATTTCATCCAAAGATGCATTTTCTTTTACTCCTAATATAGCATAATAATTTTGTTCAATCATTTTTACCTTCCCCTTTTCTTAAGAATATGCGCATATTATATCATATTTGGAGAAATTTGTCAACAATTTTTTGTTTTGTTTTGTCGAGGAAATCCTCTATGCAATCTAGATTTTTTTCATAAAAAAGGAGCACTCAATGACAAGTGCTCTTCTTTTATTCCATTTCATATTTTAAAACTTTATTGTTTTCATCTTTTGTTGTTAATTCTGTTTCACCATTAGTTATTTTTTCTTGTAGAGCGATTAAATCTTCCATTGTATATGAAAATTTTATCTTTTCATCTGTCATTACTT
>CANQHK010000070.1 GCA_947623645.1 uncultured Bacilli bacterium | reverse complement strand
AAAAGAAACTTTTATTTAGAAGAAGCAATTAAGTCAAATTGGAGTGTTCGTCAATTAGAAAGACAGATTAATAGTTTTTATTATGAAAGATTATTATCGACGAGTGATTCCCATAAAGAAGAGGTAAAAAATGAAATCAATACTTTAGAAAAGAAAGAAGAAATAAAAGATTTTATTAAAAATCCTTATGTTTTAGAATTCTTGGATATAAAGGATAGAAGATTTTTAGAAAAAGATTTAGAGTCTAATTTGCTTGAACATATATCTGAATTTTTGTTGGAACTTGGTCGAGGTTTTTCATTTGTATCTAGACAAAGAAGAATCGATGTAGATGGAGAAAATTTTTATATTGATTTGGTATTCTATAATTATGTACTAAAATGTTTTGTTCTAATTGATTTAAAACTTGATAAATTAACTCATCAAGACATTGGTCAAATGGATTTTTATGTTCGATATTTTGATCATGAGGTTAAGGAAGAAACGGATAATCCTACAATCGGTATTATTTTATGCTCTGATAAAAAGGACACTATCGTTAAATATTCTATATTGAATGATAGTAAAAATCTATTTGCATCAAAATATCAATTGTATTTGCCGACGGAAAAGGAATTAGCATTTGAAATAGAAAAACAGAGAGCTGAGTTTAACGATGAAATTTAAGAGTGCATCTATTTAGTAAAATTTTTTTAATGCTTGTTATCTGTTTTTTATTTATGATATCTATATAATGTTGAAAAGGAGGGCTTTTATGAAAACTAAGTATTTACAAGAAATTCTTCAATCTAGAACAATTTCTATCCCTCTTTATTTATACCGTGAAAAAGAAAAGTTTCAATTGGATGAGGAAGAATTTATTTTTCTAATGTATTTGGTTGAACGGGGAGAAAAGTTTTTGTTCGATCCGGTTTCGATTCAAAAAGATTTGGGGAAAAACTTAGAAGAAGTGATGGAAAAAATAGAATCTCTTAGTGATAAAAAGTTTCTTCAAGTAGAAGTTATTAAAAATAGTCAGGGAGTTCGCGAAGAATGGATTTCTTTGGAATCTTTTTGGAATCAGGTATTACAAGATGTGATTGGTCATATCAATGAAGAGGAAGATACGGAGGATACTACGATTTATGATATGATTCAAAAAGAGTTCGGTAGAACTTTGAGCTCTATCGAGTATGAAATTATTGGTGCTTGGGTAGAAAGTAACATATCGGAAGAGTTAATTCATGAGGCTTTGAAGGAGGCTGTATTTAATGGAGTTAATAATTTACGATATATGGATAAGATTTTATATGAGTGGGGGAAGAAAGGTTATAAAACAAAAGAAGATGTTGTAAAGAGTAGGGAAAAATGGAAAGAGAAAAATTCTTCTCCTAAGGGTTCTTCAAAAAAAGAAGTTTTTGATTATAATTGGTTGGAAGATGATGAAGATGAGTCTTAAAGTAGAAAGAATTGAAAATTATTTAGAAGAGTTGTATCCGGATGCTTATTGTGAGCTTCATTATACAAAGGATTATGAGTTGCTGCTTGCGGTTATGTTAAGTGCTCAAACAACGGATAAAAGAGTGAATCAAGTAACACATGTTTTATTTCAAAAATATGATACTTTAGAAAAATTAAAAGGTGCATCTGTTTCTGATTTAGAAAAAATTATTAAAGAAATAGGAACATATCATAAGAAGGCTTTGTTTTTAAAAGAAATTGCAACGATTCTTGTCGATGAGTTTGATGGTAAGATGCCTTATGATCGAAAAGAATTGGAATCTCTTCCTGGAGTTGGAAGAAAAACGGTCAATGTTGTTTTGGGCGAACTTGGAGTGGAACCTGCTATTGCAGTGGATACTCATGTCGAAAGAGTTAGCAAGAGACTGATGCTTGCAAAAGATGATGATAGTGTTTTGGAAGTTGAGAAAAAATTACAAAAAAGTTTTAAAAAAGAATGTTGGGTCAAAAGACATCATCAATTGATTTTTTTTGGAAGATATCATTGTAAAGCAATAAAACCGGATTGTGAAAATTGTAAGTTAAAAGATTTTTGTCGTGAAACAAAGAAGAAAAAGAAAGTGCTGGCTAGAAAATAGTTGGTACTTTCTTTTTACTGGAAGAATTTCATTACTAAAAAAATTATAGGAAACGTTGGTGCCAAACTCGGAAGTAAAATAGCGCCAAACTCGGAAGTAAAATAGCGCCAAACTCAGAACTTTGTATAGACATTTTTTCTGGTATATGATATACTTTATGAAAAGGAGGAATTTGAATTGAAAAAATATATTCCTAGATTGTTAGATGATGTTTTGAAAAGGCGGCTCGAACTTTATGGTGCTATATTGATTATAGGGCCTAAATGGTGTGGAAAATCAACTACAGCTAAACAATATGCTAAAAGTGTTTTGGAATTACAAAATCCCAGAACAAGAGAAAATAATTTGGAAATTGCTAAAACTCGTCCTGATTTTTTATTGGAAGGGGAGAAACCAAGACTTATTGATGAGTGGCAGGATGCTCCAATGTTGTGGGATGCTATTCGTTATGATGTTGATAATACTGGTTTGAAAAATCAATATATTCTAACGGGCTCTGTTTATCCTCAGGAGGAGCAATCCATGCATACTGGTACCGGAAGAATTATACGTTTGTTGATGCGGCCTATGAGTTTATATGAATCAGGTAATTCTACGGGAGAAGTTTCTTTAGGCGATTTATTCAATGGAATAAAAGATATTAAAGGAATTTCTCAATATGAATTGGAAGATATTGCATTTTTTTGCGCCAGAGGTGGATGGCCTAGTGCAATTGATGTTGATCACGAAGGTGCTTTAATTATCGCTCGCGACTATTTTGACTCTTTGATTATGAATGATATTAAGTCTGTGGATGGAATTGAAAGAAATCCTCAGCGGATGCGGACGATTCTTCGAAGTTTGGCAAGAAATATTTGTACCTCTGCAAATTTATCTACCATTAAAGAGGATACTTCTTATAATGATGCAGAAATATCAGAAAAAACAATTACGGATTATATTCGTACTTTGAATAAATTATATGTATTAGACGATGTAGAAGCGTGGTGTCCAAAGCTTCGAAGTAAAACCGATATCCGAACGAGTCCTAAAAGATGTTTTGTTGATCCTTCTATAGCACTTGCTGCTCTTCGAGCAACGGATAAAGATTTATTAAAAGATTTTAAGACTTTTGGTTTCATTTTTGAATCTTTATGTTTGAGAGATTTAAAAGTGTATGCACAAAGCTTAGATGGGGATGTTTTCTTTTATCGAGATAAAAATGATTTAGAATGTGATGCTATTATTCATTTAAAAGATGGTAGATGGGGAGCTGTGGAAGTTAAAATAGGAAGTGAAGATGCTATCAATGAAGCAGCTCGCAATCTTTTGAAATTTTCTAATATCGTTGATACAGATGAGGTGAACAAGCCATCTTTCTTAATGGTTATAACAGCGGGAAAATATGCATATCGAAGGGAAGATTCGGTTTATGTTGTTCCGATTACGACATTAAAGAATTAATTTTATTTAATCAATACTAGTTAGAATAGGAGACGATTCTGGAAGATTATGAGTTAAAAATGAAAAAGAATACGAAGAAAAATAAAAAAATTATTCAAGATTATAAACTTTGGTTAAGTGAAAACAATCTTGCTACAAAAACAATCAAGAAACATTTAGAAAATATTGATTTATATTTAAATTATTATGAAGTTGTTGAAAAGGAAAAAGATATTGGGAGTGTTTATTCTTTTTTAAATAGGTGGGGTTATTGAAAAATGTCTTTGGGCCTTTCCAAATTTTCTTAAAGAAATAGTAGCAAATTTTATCAATGTATTTAATCACTTTTTGATTATAGCTCGTTTTGACATAAAAAAATTGAACTAAAAAGTTTGACTAAAATATAAATAGAGCAATTGTGGAAGATATCTACAATTTTCACTCATAAAGATTTGATATATAAAATATCAATCATTAATAATAATTTAGCACATATTACCTTAATGTCTCGAAAAAAATACTATTTTATGATAAAATATTGTTGGAAGTGATTGATATGATTACATTTAAACCAAAAGTAAGAGAATCTTTTTCAGATAGAAATGGCATCAGTAAAATTAATACCATTATTCAAAAAGATGGCTTAGATGAAAGAACTAGAAATTCTATTGTTAATCTTTATGATATTATAGAAGATATATGTATAAGTAGGCATATAATGGATGATGCTTATGAATATATTTTTAAATATATTTTTTATGTTACTAGTGATGAGATTCCGGAGTTCAAAAGTAGCAAGAGAAGGGTTATTGTAGATGGGATTAAAAAAGATTGGACATACTCAGATATATTTTCATTTTTGGAAGTATTTCTAAATTGGTATAGTCATAAAGCATTTGATTATGAAGTATATCAAGCTTTCAATGACCTTTTTGAAAAAGAATGTGTTGGATACAGATTTATAGATAAAAAAATAACAGATATTATAAGTAAAGAAGAAATTAATGAAGTTGAAGAAGCAATAAATACTAAATATAATGCATGCAGTAAATGTATTTCTAAGGCTTTATCACATCTTTATAATAGAGAAAATCCAGACTATTCGAATTCTGTAAAAGAATCAATTTCTGCTATAGAAGCTATGTGTAATATAATACTTGAATCTAAAAATTCCACTTTAGGAGATGCTTTAAATCAATTGGAAAAAAATGGTTGGAAAATTCATGGTGCTATGAAAAGTGCCTATTCGTCCCTATATGGATATACATCGGATAAAAGTGGTATAAGACATAATAATGGAATTGATGAAAATACAACATTTGAAGAAGCAAAGTATATGTTAGTTTCGTGTTCAGCATTTTTAAATTATTTAATACAAATATATGAAAAGTCTGAAAGGTAAAATAATTTAATGAAATTGATTGAAAACAAGTTTTGTGGAAGTGTACAAAAGAATACGAATGGCAAGCTGTTATTAGAGATAGAAATAGAGTTAGAAACAAAGAATGTCCTATTTATAGAAAAATAAAATCAAAAAGTAATAAAAAGGATGATTCCTTTGTAACGACAAAAAAACAATTTTTCGATTGATTTCTATATATCAATTTTGAAAAGTTCGAACAGCTTCGTCATTAGAGCGATTACTAAAAATGTTATATATGCTTTTATAACAAGTTGAATTGACTAGAGTCATTGTAAAAGATTTTTTTTGGAGCTTTCATTTTAATTCGGCGGAATTCCACTGAATTAAAATCTTCATTACTAAGATCTTCCCATAATTCCAAAAATTCTATAGTATCAAAATTACTATTACATTAGATGGTTTTTTGCATTTTTATATTTTATTAAATCTGTCAAAGAAATATAATCTTCATCTTCTATTCTCGTTACTTTAACGTCATTATTACATTTATTATTGTGTAAAAATTACTATTCATCATTTAAATCTCCTTCTAGCGTAAATTTTTTATTGGTATACCAAGATTATAGTGTTACTAAAATAATAAAGAAAGTACTATCGAGAAAAATCGTTAGTACTTATAGCAATTCATCTTTGTTCAATTTTTTTATTTCTTCTTTATCTTCAAGATATCTTAATCCTATGTTGTTTTTTGGAGAGATAATTGTTTCATTTAATTCTCTTTCTAAATCATCTCTTGTGTTTTTTGCAATTTTTCCTCCTCGTTTAGCAATTTCTTTGTTTTGCTCTAGTCCTTGTGGATTATATTTTTTCGCTAATTCTTTGGCTGCTGTTTCTCCAATGTCTGTTAGAAGAACTTCTAAATCACTCATGTTGTCTCTTAAGGATTCTTTACGAATTCCTTTGAATGTTTTGTATTCACTGGCCTTCATTCCAGACCAGGTTTTATATATTTCATTGGTAAGAATAGCATATTCTAACGGTTCGTTGATTCCTCCTGCTTTCCACGTTTCTGTTAATTGATTTCGACGAAAAATTCCTTTTATTCGTTTTTCTATCCATGCATCGTTATATCCTTTTTGCTTATATACAGTAATTGCTCTATCAATTGCTAAGGCAGGATCAAATGTTTCATCAACTCTTTCACTTTCGAGATTAGCAAGCCATAATTTAAAGGGTTCTCTCTTTAGTCCAAAATGACACTATTCATTTTCTAAATCGATATGTAAATTTAATTCTTCTTCAGTTGGTAATTCTTTTAAAATTTCAGGTGGTAAATATTCTGATAATTCATATGAACTAACTC